>CANJXV010000149.1 GCA_947478935.1 Comamonadaceae bacterium | reverse complement strand
GAGCGCGGACCGCCGCACAGTTCTTTGAAGTCGAACCACACGACGCCACCGGCACGCTTACGCGCCACGATGCTGCGCTGCTCGATGCGCAATACGCGCTCACCGTCCTGCGCTTCGGCTACCTTGGCAAAGGCTTGGGCCATGGCCTGGTCCGCAGCAGGCCCGTTAGGGACATGGTACAAATCTAGTGCACCCATGGCCAGGCGGCGATAGTCCACGCCATTGTCCACGTTGATCACCTGCATGTGTTGGTTTAAAAATTCAATCGCACCCAGCATTCGGTCTCGGTGCATACCGCCGGGGTATAAATCGTCGGGCTTGAAATTGGAGGTTGTCACAAACCCCACTTCATGGGTGTGGAGGGCTACAAGCAGCCTGTGCAAAATCAATGCGTCGGTAATGTCTGCGACATGAAACTCATCAAAACAAATCAGCTTGTACCGGTGGGCGATGCGTTCACCCAGCACGTCTAGCGGGTTGGCAGTACCTTGCAAATCATGCAGCTCGCGATGTACTTCACGCATAAATTCATGGAAATGCAAGCGGACTTTGCGCTGCAGCGGCACCGCTTCAAAAAAACAGTCCATTAAGAAACTCTTGCCCCTGCCCACCCCGCCATACAGGTACACACCCCGGGGAATCGGGGGATGGTGGATCAGCTTTTTGAAGGAAGTTCCACGTTTTTCCTTGTAAACCGCCCACTCCTTGGCGCACAAATCCAAAGCCTGCAACGCGCGCAATTGGGCCGGATCGCTTTGGAACCCCCTGGCCGACAATTCTTTGCGGTAGTAATCAAGCACTGACATAGCGGGAGCTATTGTGCCTTGCACCAGAACGGACGCAAGGCGCCAAGGCCCATCGCGACTGAGGCCTACAACGCTGTGGGTTGCAGTATCACCTTATGCGGCAATTGCTTCTGCGGGCGCTGGCTCGGGCAGGAACTGCACCCGGTGCGGTGGGAAGAGAATCTGAAAGTTGGAGCCTTCCCCTGGAACGCTGGCAATCGACAGTTCGGCGCCGTGGCGCTGCACCACGTGTTTGACAATGGCCAGCCCCAGGCCGGTGCCACCGGTGTCACGGGAGCGGCTGCGATCGACCCGGTAAAAGCGCTCGGTCAGTCGCGGAATATGCTCTTGCGCAATGCCCATGCCCTGGTCATGGACGGCAAAGAGCGCGCCGCCATCGTCCATCGCCCTGGCAACGACGCGGATGGACTTACCCGCCGGGGTGTAGCGCACCGCATTGCCGATGAGATTGAAAAATGCACTGTGTAACTCGACAGCCGAACCCGCCAGCGACAAACCGCTCTGAATTTCGAAGCACAGGCTATGGGTTTGGCCCCACAAGACGCGCGATAACTCACCCGCTTCTTGGCGGCATTGATCCACCAAGAAGCTGACATCCACCCACTCATGCGCAGAAGGCAGCGGACTGCCCTCCAAGCGCGAAAGCGTTAACAAGTCACTGACCAGGGACTGCATGCGCGAGGCCTGTTGGGCCATTAAATCCAGATAGCGTGCGCGCTCGGCATCATTGAGTGAAAGCGTTTGCAGCGTTTCCACAAAGCCGCCAAGCACCGTCAATGGGGTGCGGATTTCATGCGACACATTGGCTACAAAATCGCGGCGCATCGCCTCGGCCTGCTCTACTGCGGTGACATCGCGCGACAGCAATAAGCTGCGTCCATCCCCATAGGGATGCACATGGACCGACAGCCGCACGGGCAAGGACGCGGTGCTGGCGCGGCCCGGCATGAGCACATCCTTTTCAAAGTCTTTGGCAGAAAAATAGGCCGCAAAGCTAGGGTCGCGCACTAAATTTGCAAAGTGCTGCTGCAAATCGCGCCGCGCATCCAAACCAAAATGCAATTCCGCCGACTCGTTCAGCCATTCGATGCGGAATTCTCTATCCAGCAACACCACGCCATTAGGCGAAGCCTGCATGGCAGCTAAGAATTCCTGTAGCCGCTCGTCCCGTTGCTGCACGGCACGTTCGTTGTTGCGCAAAACACGCCGTATGCGGTTCGAAAACTCACCCCATAAACCGGATTCCACAGCGACCTCGCGGGTCTCCTCGCTGCGCAACCAGCGCATGACGCGCAATCCGCGCGACAAATCCCACAACAACCAAAAATACGTAGCCCCTAAAGCACCAACAAGCGAAGAGACTACGACGCCACCGTGGGATGGTGCAAAAACATGCATGAAAGTGGCCGCCAATAAGGCACCCACGCCTTGGAACAAGGCAAAACTAAGGAGGCGAATTAGCATGTAAAACTAGAGGCAGTCAACCCGCTTGCCCGGCCAAGTCGCTGGACTGTGCTTGTAGCTGCGGTTTGGCCGTCAAGCGATAACCCGCACCGCGCACCGTCTCGACCATGGCGGAAGCATCACCCAAGGCTTCACGCAGGCGTTTGACATGCACATCCACCGTGCGCTCCTCGATATAAACATGGTCACCCCACACCTTATCGAGCAACTGCCCGCGGCTATGCACGCGCTCAGCGTGGCCCATCAGGTACTGCAACAACTTGAATTCAGTGGGTCCCAGCTTGATCGCCTGGTCATTGAACGACACTCGGTGTGTAGCCGAATCAAGCCGCAAGCCTGATATCAAAATAGCTTCATCTTTGATTTGCGGAGCCCGGCGGCGCAGCACTGCACGCACTCGGGCCAACAGTTCTTTGGTGGAGAAAGGCTTGGCGATGTAATCATCGGCACCGGCATCTAAGCCCGCCACCCGGTCCGCCTCGTCGCCACGCGCCGTCAGCATAATCAGTGGTACCGCCTTGGTCCGCTCATTGCCGCGCCAGCGCTTGGCCAGAGAAAGCCCACTCTCGCCGGGCAACATCCAGTCCAATAAGATCAGATCGGGCAGGGCAGCGTCCATTTCCCGCTGCGCACTGACGCTGTCCATGGCCCATATCGGGCGGAACCCGTTATGCCGTAAGTTGACCGCGATGAGTTCGGCAATCGAGGGTTCATCCTCGACCAATAACACCGTGGGCGTGTTTCTCATTTGATGACTTGCTCCACCTGGTCAATGCTGCTGTGGCGCACGTCCTCGCCTTTAACCACGTAGATGATAAATTCGGCAATGTTCTTGGAGTGGTCACCGATACGCTCAATCGCTTTGGCCAAAAACAGAAGGTCCAAGCTAGGGGAAATCATGCGTGGGTCTTCCATCATGTAAGTGATGAGCTTGCGCACAAAGCCATCAAACTCCTGATCGATGATATCGTCTTCTTTCAAGATACTTAAAGCGGCATTCACATCCAGACGGGCAAAGGCATCGAGTGCCTTGTTCAGTAGGCCGGATGCCAAGTCTGCGGCGTAACGCAACTCCAAAGATGGCAATGAGCGCGGCGAGCCACTTTCAATAATGGAGCGGACCATGCGGGCAATCTTGGCAGCTTCATCGCCTACCCGTTCCAAGTTGGCGGTGGTCTTGGAGATCGCTATCAGCAAGCGCAGATCGCGCGCCGTGGGTTGACGGCGCGCGATGATCGACGAAAGATCGCGGTCAATTTCAAGTTCCATCGCATTGACTCGAGCTTCCTTACCAGCTACCTCATCTGCCGCCTCGATGTTGAAATGGGAAAGCGCGAAAATAGCACGAATAATCTGCGATTCCACCAAACCACCCATTTCCATCACCTGCGATGACACCGAGGTCAATTCTGAGTCGAATTGGGTTGATAAATGTTTATCAGGCATGGGGCTTCCTCATGGGTTGGAAAAGGGACTAGTTCGCTAAAGTATAAAAACGGATTAACCGAAACGACCGGTAATATAGTCTTCCGTCTCTTTGCGTTTGGGCTTGAAAAACATTTGCTCTGTTTCACCAAACTCGATCAGGTCACCCAAGTACATATAGGCCGTGTAATCGCTGCAGCGTGCAGCCTGTTGCATATTGTGGGTCACGATCACGACGGTGTAATCGGCCTTGAGTTCGACAATCAGCTCTTCCACCTTGGCCGTAGAAATGGGATCCAGCGCAGAGCAAGGCTCGTCCAAAAGAAGCACTTCAGGCTTGATGGCAATACCGCGCGCGATGCACAAGCGCTGTTGCTGCCCGCCAGACAGGCTGGAGCCACTTTGGTGCAACTTGTCTTTGACCTCCGTCCAGAGCGCAGATTTACGCAAGGCCCATTCCACCCGCTCCTCTAGGTCGCTGGCGTTAAGGCTTTCAAACAATTTCACGCCAAATGCCACATTGTCAAAAATAGACATGGGGAAAGGCGTCGGCTTTTGGAACACCATACCGACTTTGGCACGCAACAGGGCTACGTCTTCTTTGCTGTTAAGCAAGTCTTCGCCATCGAGCAAAATTTGGCCCTCAGCGCGCTGCTCCGGGTAGAGCTCAAACATACGGTTGAGCACACGCAAGAGCGTCGATTTGCCGCAACCTGAAGGTCCGATAAAGGCGGTTACCCTGCCCTCTGGGATTTCCAAATTGATGTCCTTCAATGCCTTGAATTTCCCGTAGTAAAAATTCAGGTCTTTGATGGCGATTTTGGTGCGGGCAATGCCGGTGTCTGTTTTGAGCATGATACAAGTGATCCGAAAACGTTCAGGATTTTTGACGCGTCAAGACGCGCGCTACGATATTGAGTCCAAGCACCGCCAGCGTGATGAGGAACACACCGGCCCAGGCCAGTTTTTGCCAGTTTTCGTACGGGCTCATGGCGAACTTAAATATCGTGACCGGCAGGCTGGCCATGGGTTCGCTCAAGCTGGAAGTCCAGAACTGGTTGCTCAAGGCGGTAAACAATAAGGGAGCCGTTTCCCCGGCAATACGCGCCACGGCCAGCAAAACGCCGGTGAGCACCCCGGCTCTGGCCGCCTTCATGGTGATGCTCGCAATCACTTTCCATTTGGGCGCGCCCAAGG
Source organism: Comamonadaceae bacterium (assembly GCA_947478935.1). Taxonomy (GTDB): domain Bacteria; phylum Pseudomonadota; class Gammaproteobacteria; order Burkholderiales; family Burkholderiaceae_C; genus Allorhodoferax. The sequence goes on along the minus strand of CANJXV010000149.1, from coordinate 1,556 downwards.
CGTAAGCGGCCTCCCGCAGACCAGCGGGCACCAGTCGCAGCATATCTTCGGTAGTACGAATGACCACAGGAATAACGATCAGCGCCAGTGCTACCACCCCGGCAAAGCCCGAAAATGACCTGAAACTGGACACCACCACCGAATAGACAAATAGGCCGATCACAATCGATGGCGCAGATAGCAGGATGTCGTTAACAAAACGCGTGGTCTCGGCAAGCCAGCTTTTGGAGTCAAACTCCGCCAGATAGATCCCCGCCATGATGCCAACGGGGGCACCCACTAAAGTCGCCAAAGTCACCATCAGGAAAGAGCCGTAGATGGCATTGGCCAAGCCGCCTTCTTCATTGGGGGGCGGCGTCATTTGGGTCAGGGTGGCAAAAGTCAGGCCATCGATACCCAGGCGCACGGTCTCAAAAAGAATCCAAAACAGCCAAAAGAGTCCAAACGCCATAGCCGCCATGGCCAAGGCGATAGCCACCAAGTTGACCCGCTTGCGGCTGGCAAACCGCGCCTGGCGCGAGGCCAATAATGCATTCGTGCTCATGTTTTCGTTCCCTCGCCTTTACGTAACTGCGCCAGCAATACTTTGGACAGCGACAAAATTACAAAGGTGATGAAAAATAGGACCAGACCCAGGTACATCAACGCCGCTTGGTGCAATCCTTCCCCGGCTTCGGCAAATTCATTGGCGAGCGCAGAAGTAATGCTGTTGGCGGCTTGGAACAAACTTAGCGAATCTAGTTGGTTGAAGTTACCAATTACAAAGGTAACCGCCATGGTTTCGCCAATGGCCCGGCCCAAACCCAACATGATTCCGCCAATCACCCCGGTCTTGGTATAGGGCAAGACTACGCGCGAAACTACTTCCCAGGTCGTTGCGCCCAGGCCATAGGCAGACTCTTTGAGCATGGGCGGGGTAACTTCAAAGACATCACGCATGACTGCGGATATGAAGGGAATAATCATGATGGCCAAGATAATGCCAGCCGACAAAATACCAATACCAACTGGCGGTCCGGATACAAAAGCCCCTAAATAGGGCACACCAGCAAAAGCCGTTTGCAATGGAGTCTGTACATAGGTCGCAAGCACAGGCCCAAAGACCAGCAAGCCCCACATACCGTACACAATGGACGGGACCGCAGCCAAAAGTTCAATGGCGGTACCCAGAGGCCTTTTCAGCCAAGAAGGCGACAACTCCGTCAGGAACAGCGCAATACCAAAACTCACCGGCACTGCGATCAACAGCGCAATCAATGAAGTGGCGACGGTGCCATAAATCATTACCAGCCCACCAAATTCCTCCTGCACCGGATCCCACACGGTACTGGTCAAAAACGACAGTCCATACTTGTGGATGGCGGGCCAGGCGCTCACCGTCAGTGAAAAAAGAATTGCCGCTAACAAGGCCAGCGTTAGCAAGGCGGCAGACTTGGCCAGGATGCCGAATATTTGGTCCACTAGCGGGCCGCTGCGTGCTCGCTTGGGAGCTAAAGATGGATTCATGATCGCCTAGCTATAAAAAAGAGGGATCCGATTGAGCCGCAAAGGTGGCT
>CANJXV010000148.1 GCA_947478935.1 Comamonadaceae bacterium | reverse complement strand
CTGCTCGCCGAAGAAACTTTACGTCTGGGCGCATGGCTGGCACATTTCTCGACCGACTATGTTTTTGACGGCAGCGGCGATCGGCCCTGGTGCGAGTCCGACACCTGTGCACCGCTAAGCGTCTATGGCGCCAGCAAGCGCCAAGGCGAACTGGAAATCGCCCGAAATCCCAAGCACTTGATTTTGCGCACCAGCTGGGTTTATGCCGCCCGTGGCAGTAATTTCGCCAAAACCATGTTGCGCCTTGGGGCCGAGCGCGACGAGCTGCGGGTTATCGACGACCAGATCGGCGCCCCCACCGGGGCAGAACTGCTGGCCGATGTAAGCACCCTGGTCTTTTGCCAGGCGATGGCACAGCCGGCGCTGGCAGGTCTTTACCACTGCGCGGCAGCCGGCCAAACCAGCTGGCACGGCTATGCCCAATTTGTGTTGCAGGAGGCGCGCAGCCTGGGTATGCAGGTGAAAGTTGCTCCAGGGCGGGTTATACCCATTACAAGCGCGCAATATCCGGTCGCAGCCCCCCGTCCCTTGAACTCCCGACTCGATTGCAGTCGGTTACAGAATATTTTTTCGATACAATTACCATTTTGGCAATTTGGGGTGCGCCGGATATTGCAAGAAATCGCTGAAATGCGTCAATTATGAAAAACATAAATACATTAAATAGGAAAGGCATTATTTTGGCGGGTGGCGCAGGCACCCGCCTTTACCCGGCTAGCCAGGTGGTAAGTAAGCAATTACTGCCGATTTACGATAAACCCATGATTTACTACCCGCTCAGTACCTTGATGCTGGCAGGCATTCGCGAGATCCTGGTAATTTCCACACCGCAAGATACACCGCGCTTTTCCCAATTACTGGGCGATGGGAGGCAATGGGGTTTGAACTTGCAATATGCGATACAAGACAGCCCAGACGGGCTGGCTCAAGCGTTCTTAATCGGGGAATCATTTTTGGAAGGTAGTCCTAGCGCACTGGTGCTGGGTGACAATATTTTCTATGGCCATGATTTTGCGACGTTGCTACATTCGGCAAACCAAAAAACAGCAGGCGCCACCGTATTTGCTTATGCCGTACAAGACCCGGAGCGCTACGGCGTAGTGGAATTCGATGCACTTGGTCGCGCAATCAGTTTGGAAGAAAAACCCACAGCGCCAAAGTCGCGCTATGCCGTTACTGGTCTTTATTTCTATGACCAACAAGTGGTACAACTGGCTAAACAAATCAAACCCTCACCGCGTGGCGAATTAGAAATTACCGACCTCAACCGCTTGTATTTGCAAGCAGGTCAACTGGATGTGCAAACCATGGGTCGGGGTTATGCCTGGTTGGATACCGGTACCCACGAGTCCATGCTGGACGCAGGTCAATTTATTTATACCGTTGAAAAACGCCAAGGGCTTAAAGTTGCTGCGCCAGAAGAAATAAGTTGGCGCAATAACTGGATCGACGACACACAATTAGAAAAATTAGCGGGCACTTTAGGTAAATCAGACTACGGACAGTATTTGCTTCGTCTGCTCAAAGACAAGGTGTTTTGATGCGCGTCACGCCTGCTGCTATCGCCGATGTGCTGCTACTGGAGCCAAAGGTCTTTGGTGATGCCCGCGGATTTTTTCTGGAAAGCTATAACGAGCAAGTTTTTTCCGATACTACCGACCTACAAGTGCGTTTCGTACAAGATAACCACTCACGTTCGCAGCGCCATGTATTGCGTGGCATGCATTTCCAAACAGAACGTCCACAGGGGAAATTGGTGCGTGTGGTAGCCGGTGCGGTTTTTGATGTGGTGGTCGATATAAGGCGAGATTCCCCGACCTTTGGCCGTTGGGTAGGTTTTGAGCTTTCGGTGGACAACCAACGCCAAATCTGGATTCCGCCCGGTTTGGCGCATGGCTTTCTAGTCCTTTCTGAAAGCGCCGATTTCCTTTACAAAACCACAGATTATTACCACCCCGCCTCCGAACGGTGCTTGGCTTGGAATGACCCGTTCGTAGCGATCGATTGGCCGCTGGGAAGTTCACAGCCCCTAGTGTCAGATAGAGACGCCAAGGGCTCAGGCTTGGACCAGCTATGAGCGAAAGCCAAAAAGACCCGGTGAGCATGGCGCAGAGCGCGGCTTTGGCGGTATTGGGCAGGGTATTGGTGGCATCCGGACAACTGAATAGCGCGACGGCACAAAAAGCGATGAAAGGTGCTCTGGGTAATCGCAAAAGCCTGATAGCAGAATTGGTAGATTCGGGTGCCATGCGTGCCATGAGCATCGCGCAAACGCTCGCGCAGGCTTTCTCGGCACCTTTGCTGGACCTTGCTGCGGTCAACCTCACTGCATTGCCCGACAAACTGCTAGACGAGCGAATTTGCAAAGAGTATCAACTCCTGGTTCTTGGCAAACGCAACCATGCATTAGTCATCGCTACGGCCGATCCGTCCAACCAGGAAGCGGCTGAGAAAATTAAGTTCGCCACCCAGCGCAATGTGGACTGGGTCGTCGTTGAATACGACAAATTAATCCAAGCCTTAAAAATCGACGCGCCGGCTTCTTCCAACACCAGCATTACTAATTTTTCCGACAGTAATTTTGAAGAGCAGGAGTTTATCGAGGAAATCAATACGTCCAGCCCGACCGAGCGCGTAATTGACGATTCGCCGGTAGTTGGTTTGCTGCAAAAAATGCTGTTTGATGCGGTCACCATGGGCGCATCAGACCTGCATTTTGAACCCTATGAATTTACCTACCGCGTGCGTTTTCGCGTAGATGGCGAATTGCGTGAAATCGCCAACTTGCCACCGACCATTAAGGACAAACTGGCTTCGCGCATAAAAGTGATTTCGCGGATGGATATTTCGGAAAAGCGCGTGCCGCAAGATGGGCGCATGAAATTGAAAGTTTCACGCGAAAAAACCATTGACTTTCGCGTCAGCACCTTGCCAACACTCTTCGGCGAAAAAATAGTGATTCGTATTTTGGACCCCAGTAGTGCCAAATTAGGTATCGATGCGTTGGGCTACGAGGAAACGGAAAAGCAGCGCCTGCTGCGGGCTATTGCGCGGCCCTACGGAATGATTTTGGTAACTGGCCCTACCGGTTCAGGCAAAACGGTGTCGCTCTACACATGCCTCAACCTGCTGAATCAGCCAGACGTCAACATCGCCACCGCAGAGGACCCCTCTGAGATCAATATGCCTGGCGTCAACCAAGTGAATGTGAATGACAAGGCCGGGCTGACTTTTGCTGCCGCACTCAAATCTTTTTTGCGGCAAGACCCAGACATCATCATGGTCGGCGAGATCCGCGACCTGGAAACTGCCGACATTGCGATGAAAGCGGCCCAGACAGGCCACTTAGTGCTCTCCACACTGCATACTAATGATGCCCCCACCACGCTAACTCGTTTGCGCAATATGGGCGTGCAACCTTTTAATATTGCAGCAAGCGTTATTTTGATTACTGCACAACGTTTGGCACGCCGCTTGTGCGGCAAATGCAAAGAGCCCTTCGATTTACCAAAAGATACTTTGCTGGAATCCGGCTTCAAAGAAGTGGACATCGATGGCAGCTGGAAGCCCTACCGCCCAGTGGGCTGTAGCGAATGCAACAACGGTTATAAAGGGCGGGTCGGGATTTATCAAGTGATGCCCATATCCGACGAAATTCAAACGATTATTTTGCGTGATGGCTCAGCCATGGAAATCGCCGCTCAGTCAGAGCGCGATGGCGTTAAATCCTTGCGCGCCTCCGGATTAAGCAAGGTGAAATTGGGTTTGACCTCATTGGAGGAAGTGCTAGCGGTTACCAACGAGTGATACAAGGGAGAAATAATAATGGCCACACAAAAATCGGGCGGCAACGCCAAAACAGCCGCCACAGATGCGGCATTTAAATGGAAAGGGGTGGACCGTAAAGGCCAGCCCATGCAAGGGGAGTTGCGCGCGACCAACGTAGTGGCCGCGCGCGAGGCTTTGCGCAGGCAGGGCATTCGGCCCAGCGCGGTATCCAAGCAGTTTTTTTCCATGGCACAGAGCATTAAGCCCAAGGAAGTAGCATTGTTTACGCGCCAGCTCTCGACCATGATGAAATCGGGCATTCCGCTGCTGCAGTCATTTGAAATCGTTGGTCAGGGCAGCAGCAACCCTTCCATGGGTCGCGTGGTGAACGCCATACGCACTGACGTAGAAACGGGCTCATCGTTGACAAGTGCGTTTCGCAGGCATCCTCGGCAATTTGATAACCTGTATTGCAATTTGGTCGCCGCCGGAGAGTCTGCAGGCATTTTGGATACCTTGCTCGACCGGCTCGCGCTCTACATGGAAAAAACAGAAGCCATCAAAGCCAAAATCAAATCGGCGCTGACCTACCCGATTGCGGTGCTGGGAGTCGCCGGTATAGTAGTAACGGTCATTATGTTATTTGTGGTTCCCGCTTTCAAAGACATGTTCGCCTCTTTCGGCAGCGAGTTGCCGCGCCCTACGCTCATTCTCATCGCCATCAGTGAGTTTTTCGTTAATTACTGGTATTTGATTTTTGGTGGCCTGATGGGTGGATTTATTTTTTCCGCACGCGCCATTCGGGCCAGTACAAAACTTCAAGCGCAGCGCGACCGGTTATTACTGAGGTTGCCGGTATTTGGGGGCTTGATCCGCAAATCCTGCATTGCGCGTTGGACGCGCACCCTGGCCACCATGTTCGCAGCCGGTGTGCCTTTGGTGGAAGCGCTCGAATCGGTGGGCGGCGCATCCGGCAACATTGTTTACCTAGACGCCACGGCGCGCATACGCCAGCAAGTGTCCTCGGGCGTTTCGCTGACCGCCGCCATGACCCAGTCCAAATTATTCCCACCCTTGGTGCTGCAAATGTGCGCTATCGGCGAAGAATCTGGTTCACTCGATTACATGCTGGGTAAATCAGCCGATTATTTTGAGTCCGAAGTGGATGAGGCGGTGGCGAGCATCTCCAGCTTGATGGAGCCCTTGATCATCGTATTCCTCGGAACCATTATTGGCGGAATGGTAGTGGCTTTGTACCTGCCAATTTTCAAAATGGGACAGGTGGTCTGATGCAGGCCGAACTCGCAGAACAGGCCGTGGTCTTGCTTGGCGTTTTTGGCTTGCTGGTAGGTAGTTTTCTCAATGTCGTAATCTACCGCTTGCCCAAAATGATGGAGCGCGAGTGGGCGGCGGAGTGCGCGCAGGCAGCCGGTAATTCGCTACCCGATGCCGAGCCTTTTAACCTTATGGTGCCACGCTCTAGCTGTCCGCATTGCGCAGCAAGCATTGCCTGGTACGACAACATTCCGGTTTTCAGCTATGCCTGGCTGGGCGGTCGCTGTCGACAATGCCAAGCGCCCATAGCCCTTCGCTATCCCGCAGTAGAGCTATGTAGCGCACTGCTATTTGCATTTTGCGGCTGGCGCTGGGGCCCAGATCCAGCCGCCTTTGCTTGGTGCGCATGGATGGCGGGCATGCTCAGCCTGGCCCTCATCGACTGGGACAGCACCTTATTGCCCGACGCCATCGTTCTACCCTTGCTTTGGCTAGGCCTGATATGCGCCAACCAGCAATGGACCGGTCTTAGTTTGGAAAATGCCTTGTGGGGTGCGGTCGCCGGTTACCTCAGCCTCTGGTCGGTTTATTGGGTATTCAAACTCGTGACAGGAAAAGAAGGCATGGGTTATGGTGATTTCAAACTCCTAGCCTGCCTGGGCGCCTGGTTAGGCTGGCAAGCCTTGGTTCCCATTATCTTGATGTCCTCTGTCATTGGCGCGGTTGTAGGTATTGTGTTGAAATTCAAACAAAGTCTGCGCGAAGGCGGTGTCATGCCCTTCGGGCCCTTTTTGGTAGGTGCGGGTCTGGCATGTGTGTTCGCCAATGCAGCGAGTTTCAAGCTCATGGTGCCATGACCCAGGCCGCCATACGCTTGGGCGTGACCGGCGGCATTGGCAGCGGCAAAAGCACGGTCTGCGCGCTATTGGCAAATAAAGGTATCCCCGTTATCGACGCGGACGCAATCTCCCGCGCATGCACCGCGCCTGGCGGAGCGGCCCTACCCGCCATCGCGCAGGCGTTTGGCGATGCCGTATTTGAGGCCCCAGGTATTTTGAACCGCACCGCAATGCGCGCGCTGGTGTTTGACCAGCCGCAAGCGCGTGTCCAGCTCCAAGCCCTGCTCCATCCCCTGATTGCGGCAGAAATTGAGCGCCAGGCTGGCCAGGCCGCCTTAAGGTCTCCACCCTGCATCGCTTTTGATATCCCACTTTTGGTGGAGTCCAAGCGCTGGCGTTCCGTGCTCGACCGGGTACTGGTCGTTGATTGCCGACCACAGACGCAAATCAGCCGGGTGATGCAACGCAGTGGCTTGACGGAAGAAAGCGTGCAAAAAATCATGGCAGCACAAAGCAGCAGGGCCACCCGGCTGCAATGCGCCGACTATGTTTTATTCAATGAAACCGAGACAATCGATGCAATTGGCCAGCAATTGGCTGCAATATTCCCCTTCTTGGAGATATCATCCCGCCACTGGAAAAATAGCGCGTGATCCT
>CANJXV010000147.1 GCA_947478935.1 Comamonadaceae bacterium | reverse complement strand
GCCATGGCGTGGCCGCCAAAGCGCAGCAGCACGCCGGGGTAGCGCTTGGCCACCAGGTCCAGCGCGTCGCGCAAATGAAAGCCGGCTATCGAGCGGCCCGAGCCTTTGAGTTCATGCTCTTTGCCCGGCGCCTGGCTGGCGGCAAACACAAAGCTGGGCCGGTGAAACTTGTCTTTGATGCGTGCGGCCACAATGCCGACCACGCCTTCATTGAAGTCCGGATCGAATACACAAATGGCCGGTGGCGCTTCGTCTTCGGCGTCAAACAAAGACTCAGCCACTTCCATGGCTACGTCACGCATATCGCCTTCGATGACGCGGCGCTCGCGGTTGATGCCGTCCAGCGCGCGCGCCAGTTCGTCGGCACGCGCCGGGTCATCGGTCAGCAGGCATTCGATGCCCAAGGTCATGTCCGACAAGCGCCCTGCCGCATTGATGCGCGGTCCCAGGGCAAAGCCAAAGTCCTGGCTGGTGGCCATCGCCGGTTTGCGCCCTGCTGCGCGAAACAAGGCCTCCATGCCCGCAGGCATAGCCCCGGCACGCACGCGCTTTAAGCCCTGGGCCACCAAGCGTCGGTTGTTAGCGTCCAGGCGCACCACATCGGCCACTGTGCCCAGCGCCACCAGTGGCAGCAAGGTGTCCAGCTTGGGTTGGGTAGCAGCGTCAAACACGCCGCGTGCGCGCAGTTCGGAGCGCAGCGCTAGTAGCACATAAAACATCACGCCCACACCGGCCAGCGCTTTGCTGGCAAAGCTGCAGCCGTGCTGGTTGGGGTTGACGATGACGTCGGCTTCAGGCCGCTCGGTGGCGGGCAGGTGGTGGTCGGTCACCAGCACTTGCAGGCCCAGCGCTTTGGCATGCGCCACGCCCTCCACACTGGCGATGCCGTTATCCACGGTAATCAGCACATCGGCGCCTTGGGCTTTGACGCGACCGGCAATCGGCGCGGTCAGGCCGTAGCCATCGACCACGCGGTCCGGCACCAAATAGCCTAGGTTCTCTGCGCCCAGCAGTTTCAGGCCGCGCATGGCCAGCGCGCAGGCGGTGGCGCCATCGCAGTCGTAGTCGGCCACCACGCACAAGCGCTTACCTTGGGCAATGGCATCGGCCAATAAAGTCGCGGCAACGTCTATGCCCAAGAGGCCCGCGGGCGGCAAGAGCTTGGCCAGGCTGTCGTCAATTTCGTCGGTGCCAGTCACGCCACGCGCCGCATACAAGCGCGCCAGCAAGGGGTGAACGCCGGCTTGCTCCAGCGCATAAACGCTGCGGGGCGGGATATCGCGGGGGATGATTTTCATAAGTCGTGTAAGAAGGGGTGAATGCCGGGGGCGGCAATTTGTTGCTTTATGCGCTGCCACAACGAGGCGCGGCCCGACACCCAGGTGCGCGCCCGCTGTTCGCTGCATAAACTGATGCTGATTGCAGCGCCGGATGCTATCTGCGCGACCAAGGGCGCAAATACTTTGGCATCCAGGGTTTGCCAAGCCTGTACCCAGGCCTGCGGGTCGTCGCGCAGCGCGCTTGCGCTCAGCGCATCGATGTACAGCGCATGCGGGCTGGTGGATCCCAGAATGGTGCCCGGTGGTGCTAGCAATGCTTGCAAAGGCTTGGGCGCGATAGGCGGCGCTTCGCCCGCTGGCAAAGGCGTGACCGTGCCATGTGGCTCCGCGCCTTGCGGCAAAGGGCTGCCGGTGCCGCTAATCCAAAAGCCATTGACCGGCGCTTGCCCGCGCGCGCTGCGCGCATCGTTTACTGCATGGGTATAGAGCAGCATTTGCATTTCATTTTGCAAGCGCCTAAGGCCTTGGGCTGCGCTCTGGCGCGGTATCCACGGGTCTGTGGGTTGGCCGCGTACGCGTGCCAAAGAGGCGCTTACCAAATTCTGGAAGACCGAGCCCTGCGCCAGCCAGGTGTGTGCGCTGTGCCAATGCAGATTGATACCGTCTTCTTCAAAGTATGGCTGCATGGCCGCCAGCAGGGTGCGCGATTCGTCCTCGCTCAATTGCAAAAGGTCAGGGTCTTGCATCGCCACATGATCGCTGTGGATTTGCAAATGGCAAGGGCTGATCAGCGCCCAGTATTGGCCGTCTTGGTACCAAGCGTTGGCCTGCGCCAGCCAAGCCGCCCAGGGCACTAGGCCATCGCCGTAGGCTTGGCTGCTTGCCAGGTGTTCAGCCAGCGGCGTCAGTGTGTCGGGGTTGCCGATATGCAGTGTCGGCGCACCGGCCTGCCGCAGCAGCGCTTGCAGATGCGGCAATTGCAGCTTGGCGCTGGCGGCGCGGCAGTGTGGGCCGGGCGCTGCGGCATGGGAAATCACGATGTGCATGGCCCGATTGTCCTGCACGCCTTTGACGAACCGCCGGGGAGCGTCTGTGCCACGCGAACCTTTGGGGACTTGACCGACAGACCTTCAAGGCGCCCCGCCTTGGGAAACTGCCACAATCCGCGCGTCATGAACCTTCCCTTTGAATTGCGCATCGGCTGGCGCTATACCCGCGCGGGCCGCAGCACCCGGCGTAACGGGTTTATTTCTTTTATTTCTGGCGTTTCCATGCTGGGCATTGCGCTGGGGGTGGCTGCGCTAATTATTGTGCTCAGCGTGATGAACGGCTTTCAGCGCGAAGTGCGCGACCGCATGCTCAGCGTGGTGTCGCACATCGAGATTTATGCCCAGGACGGTGCGGCTTTACCCGATGCGGCACACACACTTTTGCAAGCGCGCCAAAATCCGCAAGTGGTAGGCGCGGCCCCCTTTATCGCGGCGCAGGCCTTGCTGGCGCGTGGCGAAGATATGCGTGGCGTCTTGGTGCGCGGCATCGACCCGGAGCTAGAGCCCGAGGTTACCGAGCTGGGTAACCCGGAGCAGCGCGCCGCGTTGCAGCGATTGCAATCGGGCAAATTCGGCGTAGTGCTTGGTAGCGAACTGGCGCGTGCCTTGGGCGTGCGCGTGGGCGATCCGGTGACCTTGATTGCGCCTAGCGGCCAACTCACACCCGCTGGTGTGGTGCCACGCTTAAAGCAAATGGAAGTGCTGGGTACGTTCGATTCCGGGCATTTTGAATACGACTCCACGCTGGCACTGGTGCATTGGGAGGACGCTGCCCGCATCTTCCGCCTGGAAGGACCTAGTGGCGTGCGCCTGAAGCTGCGCGATTTGCACCAGGCCCGTGCAGTGGCCGCGGACTTGCAAGCGGCCATGGGATCGGGCGTTTATGTGCGCGACTGGTCGCAGCAAAACCGCACTTGGTTTGCGGCGGTGCAGGTGGAAAAACGCATGATGTTCATCATCCTCACGCTCATTGTTGCAGTGGCGGCATTCAATTTAGTCAGTACCTTGGTGATGACCGTGACCGATAAGCGCGCCGACATCGCCATCTTGCGTACCTTAGGCGCCAGTCCAGCCAGCATCATGGGCATTTTTGTCGTGCAAGGGGCCATGGTGGGGGTGATCGGCACATTGACTGGTTTGCTACTCGGCTTGGGCGTGGCCCTGCACATCGACGTTATCGTTCCGGCGATCGAACACGCGCTAGGCGCCAGCTTTTTGCCAAAAGATATTTACCTGATCAGCCGTATGCCCAGCGAGCCCCAGGCAGGAGACATCGTGCCCATCGCCATCATCAGTTTGCTCTTGTCTTTTGTTGCCACGATTTACCCAAGTTGGCGCGCCTCGCAAGTAAACCCGGCTGAGGCGCTGCGCTATGAGTGAGGCTATGCAATTTTCTGGCGATGTGCTGCTCAGTTGCACTGGCCTGAGCAAACGTTTTCATGAAGGCCGCTTGGATGTCACCGTGTTGCGCGGCGTGGATTTGCAAGTGCGCCGGGGCGAAACGGTGGCGATGGTGGGCGCTTCGGGTTCGGGCAAGAGCACGCTTTTGCATTTGCTTGGCGGCTTGGATGCGCCAAGCAGTGGCAGTGTCACTTTATGTGGCCATGCTTTGGCATCGATGAATGCCGCGGCCCAAGGGCGATTGCGCAACCGGCATCTGGGCTTTGTCTATCAGTTTCATCATTTGCTGCCCGAGTTCAGTGCGCTGGACAACGTGGCCATGCCTTTGACCTTGCGCCGCAGCGACCCAGATGATGCGCGTAGTGCCGCGCTGGCGATGCTCGATAGAGTGGGCCTGGCGCAGCGCGCAGCGCACCGGCCAGCGGAGTTATCTGGCGGCGAGCGCCAGCGCGTTGCTATTGCCCGCGCGTTGGTGACCCAGCCCGACTGCGTGTTGGCCGATGAACCTACCGGCAACTTGGACTGCAGCACTGCCGACGGCGTATTTGACTTGATGCTGCAACTGGCGCGCCAGCAAGGTACCGCTTTTGTGTTGGTTAGTCATGACCACACCTTGGCGGCTAAATGCAGCCGGCGTTTGCGTTTAGAAGGCGGCGTGCTAGTTGAGCAAGCGCAGCCTTAGTGCTAGGAATTGGTGGATGTGGATAGACAGCCACGCCCACCTGGATGCGCCAGAGTTTTCTGCAGATCGCGCGCATGTGCTGGCGCAAACCCGCGCAGCGGCGGTGGCGCATTGTTTTATACCCGCGGTAGAGCGCGCTAATTGGGAGGCGGTGCGCACACTGGCGCACGCCCAGGGCGACAGCTATGGACTGGGCATCCATCCCCTGTATGTGCCGCAGGCTGACGAATCAGATTTGCAGGCGCTGGATGCGGCCCTCACCGCACATTACTCAGACCCGCGCCTGGTGGCGGTGGGTGAAATCGGTTTAGATTTTTTTGTGCCTAAGCTATGCAGCCAAGCGATGCGCGAGAAGCAGGAATTGTTTTACCGCGCACAACTGGAATTGGCCCGCAAACATGACTTGCCCGTAGTGCTGCATGTACGCCGAAGTGCGGACCGCTTGCTCAAATACCTGCGCGCCGTGGGCCAAGGCGGCTATCGCTGGCGCGGCATTGCCCATGCCTTTAATGGCAGCGGCGCGCAAGCGCAAAGCTTTGTCAACCTGGGCTTGAAACTCGGTTTTGGCGGCGCCGTGACCTTTGAGCGAGCTTTGCAATTACGTAGGCTCGCGCAAAGCCTGCCGCTCGATGCGCTAGTGCTGGAAACGGATGCGCCCGACATACCGCCGCATTGGCTGTACCGCACCGCTGCAGAGCGGGCCCAAGGCTTAGCCCAGCGCCGCAACACGCCCGACCAGGTGCCGCATATCGCGCAAGTGGTAGCCGGTTTGCGCGCTCTGGAGCTAGAACAATTGCGTAGCGCTGCGTGGCGCAATACGCTGGACGCACTGCCCAAAATCGCCGCACTGGTATAAACAGCGCTTCTTTGCCCCACTGGTGTCCGCTTGAAACTATCTGCCTACGACGAACTGCCCGAAGTCAATTTTTCGGAAGAAGGCGCTATCCGTCACCTGCATTTGGGCAGCATCTGGATTCAGGGCTCCATGCTGATGGACGAACCCACAGCCCTGGTGCATGAATACATCCAGCGCATGATGGCTTGGCTCATGCTCATAGACCCGTCCACCGCCACTAAGCGTCGGGCATTGCAATTGGGCCTGGGCGCTGGCTCGCTGACCAAATTTTGCGCGCTGGAAATGGGCATGCGCACCACCGCCATCGAGCTCAACCCGCAAGTGCTGCACGCCTGCCGGGGCTGGTTTCATTTGCCCATGGACAATCCGCGTATGAAAATCATCCTGGCCGATGCGGCGCAGGAAATCCGCCACAAGCGCTGGCTGGGCGTGGTCGATGCGTTGCACGTCGATTTGTACGACCACGAGGCCGCAGCGCCAGTGCTGGACAGCCCGGACTTTTATGCCGACTGCCGCCGCACCCTGACCGATGACGGCTGCATGACAGTGAACTTGTTTGGCCGCAGCTCCAGCTTTGACCGCAGCGTGGAGCGTATCGCCAGCGCCTTCGGGCGTGATGCGATTTGGGCCTTCAAAGCCACACGCGAAGGCAATACCGTGGTGTTGGCGCAGCGCACCGCTACGCGTCCCCCGCGCGCCACTTGGGCCGCGCGCGGCGATTACATTCAAGAACAATGGGGCCTGCCAGCGCGTCAATGGGTGCGGGTCTTAAAGCCGGTGGTTTAATTTTTTTAACAGGAGCAAATATGAAACTAGTACGCTACGGCGCAACCGGCCGTGAGAAGCCGGGCCTGATTGACGCAGACGGTAAATTGCGCGATTTGTCCGGGCACATCCAGGACATCACGCCAGACCATTTAAACGACAAAGCGTTGGCCAAGCTGGCGCGCATCAAGACCGACAAGCTGCCTCTGGTGCGCGGCAAGCCCCGCGTGGGCTGCCCGATCAGCCAAGTGGGTAAATTCATTGCGATTGGCCTGAACTATGCGGACCACGCCGCCGAGTCCAATATGCCGATCCCGCAAGAGCCGGTAGTCTTCATGAAGGCTAATAGCTGCGTACAAGGCCCTAACGACGATGTCATGCTGCCCAAAAATTCGGTCAAAACCGACTGGGAAGTGGAGCTGGGCGTGGTCATCGGCACACGCGCGCGTTACGTGACGCAAAAGGACGCACTGCTGCACGTGGCCGGCTACTGCGTGGTGAACGACATCAGCGAACGCGAATACCAGTTG
>CANJXV010000146.1 GCA_947478935.1 Comamonadaceae bacterium | reverse complement strand
TGCGGACGCGGTCCAAAATAGACGCTGAGGGCCATTTCCCTGGTGCAAACCATAACCCTATTCGATCTGGAGCAGTCGTGACCCCTTATTTCGAAACCATCGCACCTGTGCACTACGAGGGGCCCGAGTCATCCAACGCATTGGCCTTTCAATGGTATGACGCCGATCGTATGGTTGCTGGCAAGTCCATGCGGCAACACTTGCGGTTTGCGGTTTGCTATTGGCATAGCTTTAGCTGGAACGGCTCGGACCCCTTTGGTGGGGACACCTTCTTGCGGCCATGGCACTATATGAACGACCCCATGAAAGCGGCCATGTACAAAGCGGATGCCGCTTTCGATTTTTTTGCCAAACTAGGAGCGCCGTTTTATTGTTTTCATGACCGTGACGTAGCACCTGAGGGCGCAACACCCCAAGAGAGCGTCAACGCTTTGCGCAGTATGGTGGACGTATTGGCAGCAAAGCAAGAAGCCACTGGCGTTCGCTTGTTATGGGGAACGGCCAATTTGTTCAGCCACCGGCGTTTTATGTCAGGCGCAGCCACCAACCCTGATCCGGAAATCTTCGCTTTAGCCGCTTTGCAAGTGAAAGAAGCCATGGATGCAACCCACAAGCTCGGCGGTGCCAACTATGTCTTATGGGGTGGGCGCGAAGGCTATGAAACCTTGCTCAATACCCGCGTGGGCCAAGAGTTGGACCAGCTGGGGCGCTTTATGCAAATGGTGGTGGAGTACAAACACAAAATTGGATTCAAGGGAAGCTTGCTGATTGAACCCAAACCACGTGAACCCACCAAGCACCAATACGACTTTGACACTGCCAGCGTCTACGGATTTTTATGCCGCTACGGACTCGAAAAAGAATTCAAAGTCAACATAGAAGCCAATCACGCAACACTGGCAGGACATAGTTTCGAACACGAGCTGGCCATGGCTAGCGCGCTGGGCCTGTTCGGCTCGATTGACATGAACCGAGGCGATATGCAGTGCGCATGGGATACGGATCAGTTCCCCAACAACGTCCCTGAGATTGCCTTAGCCATGTACATGGTGTTGCAGGCCGGGGGCTTTACTACCGGCGGCATCAATTTCGATGCCAAAGTACGGCGCCAGTCCATCGATCCGCAAGACCTGTTTCACGGCCACATTGGCGCGATGGATGTTTGTGCGCGAGGCCTGTTAATTGCTGAAAAAATGCTGCGTGAGGGGCGGCATACCGACTTTCTGGCAGACCGTTATGGCGCTTGGCGATCGTCCATGGGCGAGGAAATCCTGCAAGGCCATTCCTCACTTGAAGCCTTGGCGACACAGGTATTGCATACCAACCGCGACCAGCTACCAGTGTCAGGTCGCCAAGAATATGTAGAGAATATGATCAACCGCTACTGCTAATGCAGCAGGGCCGAATTTAAAGCTCAAATTTTCAAGGAGACACCATGAAAACCATCAAAGGACCGGCTATTTTTCTGGCCCAGTTTGCGGGGGATACCGCACCCTTCAATTCTCTCGATTCGATTGCCGCATGGGCAGCGGGTCTGGGCTACAAAGGCGTACAGATTCCAAGCTGGGACGCGCGCCTGTTCGACCTCAAGAAAGCTGCGCAGAGTAAAACCTATTGCCAAGAAGTACAAGGTATTTTGGCCAGTCACGGATTGGAAATCACCGAACTCTCGACGCATTTACAGGGGCAATTGGTGGCCGTGCATCCGGCTTATGACGTGGGCTTCGATGGCTTTGCTGCGCCCGAGGTGCGGGGCAATCCGGCGCTTAGGCAGAAGTGGGCGGTCAAGCAGATGATGCTGGCGGCCAAGGCCTCGGCTAATTTGGGGCTGACGGCGCATGTGACCTTTTCAGGCGCGCTGGCATGGCCGTATTTGTATTCCTGGCCGCCGCGCCCGGCCGGTTTGATCGAGACCGCGTTTGACGAACTGGCCAAGCGCTGGATGCCGATATTGGATGCCTTTGACCATGCGGGCGTGGACGTGTGCTACGAGGTGCACCCGGGTGAGGACTTGCACGATGGCGTTAGCTACGAGATGTTTTTAGACCGCGTGCACGGCCACAAACGCGCCTGCCTGCTCTACGACCCCAGCCACTTTGTGTTGCAGCAGCTCAATTACTTGGAATACATCGACCACTACCACGAGCGCATTAAGATCTTCCACGTCAAAGACGCCGAGTTCAACCCTAGCGGCAAGCAGGGCGTCTACGGCGGCTTTCAGCCCTGGTTACAGCGGGCCGGGCGTTTCCGTTCGCTCGGTGACGGGCAAGTGGACTTCAAAGGCATCTTCAGCAAGCTTGCCGGATATGACTACGACGGCTGGGCGGTGTTGGAGTGGGAGTGCTGCATTAAGCACCCTGAAGACGGCGCGCGCGAGGGCGCGGTGTTTATTCGCGACCACATCATTCGCGTGGCTGATCGTTCCTTCGATGACTTTGCCGGCAGCGCGATTGACACCAAGGCCAACCGAAAAATGCTGGGCATCAAGTAAAAAAGAGAGGCTTTTATGGCCATCGAAACAAGTAACAGCAAGGGCGTGCCCCGACGTATCCGTTTAGGCATGGTGGGCGGTGGGCAAGGTGCTTTTATCGGCGCAGTACACCGCATCGCGGCACGCATGGACGACCGCTATGAACTGGTGGCTGGCGCACTTTCGGCCAATCCGGAGCGCGCCCGCAACAGCGCTGCCGAGTTACATATCGCGCCCGAGCGCGCCTACAGCGACTTTCGCGCTATGGCACAGGCTGAAAGTCAGCGGCCCGACGGCATTGATGCGGTAGCCATCGTGACGCCCAACCACTTGCACGCGCCGATTGCGCTGGCTTTTTTGGAAACAGGCATCCATGTAATTTGCGACAAGCCGCTTAGCTCCACCCTGTCCGATGCGCAAGCCCTGGTCATAGCGGTGCGCGCTAGCAATTGTTTATTCGCACTCACGCACAACTACAGTGGCTACCCCATGGTGCGCCAAGCCCGCGCCATGGTGGCGGAGGGTGCGCTCGGTGATATCCGCCTGGTGCATGCGGAATATGTTCAAGATTGGTTAAGCACTCCGCTCGAAACGACTGGCCAAAAACAAGCTGCATGGCGCGTAGACCCAGCGCAAGCGGGCGCGGGCGGCTCGCTAGGCGACATCGGCACCCACGCCGAACATCTGGCGCGCTTTATCAGCGGCCAACAAGTGCAAGAAGTCTGCGCCGATTTGTCCACATTTGTAGATGGCCGCAAGCTAGACGACAACGCCCATGTGCTAATGCGCTATGGCAATGGAGCGCGCGGCATGCTGTGGTCCAGCCAGGTGGCGCCAGGCAATGAAAACGGTTTAAAAGTGCGCGTCTATGGAACCAAAGCGGGTTTGGAGTTCCGTCAGGAACACCCCAACCAGCTATGGTTCACGCCCTTGGGCAGCACCCCCCAACTCGTCACCCGCGCGGGCGCCACGGCAGGGCCTGCAGCAGCGTATGCCAGCCGCATTCCCGCTGGTCATCCTGAGGGTTACTTGGAGGCTTTTGCGCAGCTGTACACCGACTTTGCCGAGCAATTGCATGCGCGCTGGGGGCAGCGTGCGCCCCATCCGCTGGCCTGCCAGGTACCCACCGTGGAAGATGGCTTGCGCGGCATGCAATTCATTGAGGCGGTGGTGGCCTCTAGCCGCGCGGGCGGACGCTGGACCGCAGTGGCTTAAACGGCAGCCCCGCCTACAATGTTTGCAGCCACCGGCGCTGTGCCGGTTTTCCTTTGGGAGCCGCAGCATTCATGACAAGAGCGTCCGTAACGCGGGTTGAAAATGCAGATTGGTGGCGCGGCGGCATCATCTACCAAATCTACCCGCGCTCCTTCCAGGACAGCAACGGCGACGGCGTGGGCGATCTGCCCGGCATCACGCAGCGCTTGGCCCATGTTGCAGCCCTAGGCGCAGATGCGGTGTGGCTATCGCCGGTGTTTAAAAGTCCGATGAAAGACTTCGGCTACGACGTTAGCGACTACCGCGATATCGATCCACTGTTTGGCACACTAGACGACTTTCGCGAATTAGTGCGCCATGCCCATAGCCTGGGCCTGAAAGTCATGATCGACCAGGTGCTCTCGCACACCTCCGATCAACACCCCTGGTTTATCGAAAGCCGTGCCAGCCAAGACAACCCCCGCGCAGACTGGTACGTATGGGCCGATGCCCGCGACGACGGCACGCCACCAAATAACTGGCTCTCCATCTTTGGTGGCAGCGCCTGGCAGTGGGACACCCGGCGCCTGCAGTACTACCTACACAACTTTCTAGTCTCACAGCCTGACCTAAATTTCCACAACCCGCAGGTGCGTGCCGCCATCCTCGACGATGTGCGCTTCTGGCTGGAGCTCGGTGTGGATGGCTATCGCCTGGACACTGCGAATTTCTATTTCCACGACCAGGCGCTGCGCAACAACCCGGGGCGCGGCCGGCCTGACCCCAATGACGCCTCGGTTGACCCGGTCAACCCCTACAGTCGCCAGTACCATGTGTACGACAAAAGTCGGCCTGAGAACCTAGGGTTTTTAAAAGAGTTGCGCGCCTTGCTAGACCGCTACCCCGGCAGCACCATGGTGGGCGAAATCGGTGACGACGACAGCCTGGCCCGCATCGCTCAATACACCCAAGGCGGCGACAAGCTGCACATGGCCTATTCGTTTGACTTGTTCGCGGCAAACCACAGCGCCACGTTTTTGCACGGGCTTTTTGAGAAATTCATGGCCGCCGTGGGCGACGGCTGGCCCTGCTGGGCTTTGTCCAACCACGATGTGGTGCGGGTGGCAACGCGTTGGGGCGGAGCAGAGCCCGATGCGCGCCTGTTGCGCCTCGCAGCAGCCTTTCAGATGAGCTTGCGCGGCAGCCCCTGCATTTACCAGGGCGACGAGCTGGGCCTCACGGAGGCGGACATCCCGTTTGGGCAATTGCAAGACCCCTACGGCAAAACCATGTGGCCCGAATTCAAAGGCCGTGACGGCTGTCGCACCCCTATGCCCTGGGAAGCGCAACAAACGCAGGGCGGGTTCAGCAACACCGCGCCCTGGCTGCCGCTGCCGCCCCAGCATCTGGCGCTGGCGGTCGATGCGCAACGCACAGACCCGCATAGTTTGCTGAATTTTTACACCGGCCTGATCCGCTGGCGCGCGCAGCATCCGGTGCTGGTGCAGGGTGAGATGCAGTTGCTGCCGCTGCACCCGCAGGTGCTGGCCTTTGAGCGCAGCTACGACGGGCAATGCGTGTTGTGTGTTTTTAATTTCAGCGACGCAGCGGTGGACTGGCCGCTGCCGCCTGCCCACTACGGCACCCAAGCGCTTCCGGGCAGCGGCGTCGAGGGGGCTTTGCTGATCGAAGGCTATGTGGCGCTACAGCCCTGGGGCGGCTACTTCGGTCTAGCGCGCGGATAGCCACAGCTTTCGCGCCGCACACCATGCTTAAGGACCAAGACGTTACCGCCCTGATGGCGGCGCAGCACGCCGACCCGTTTGGCGTGCTGGGCATGCACCTGCAAGACGGGCGTTTGTGGGTCAGCGCCGTGCTACCCCATGCCCGCACGGTTGATGTGGTGGAGCGCAGCACACAGCGCTTGGCGGGCAGCTTGCAGCGGCTCGGTAGCAGCGATGTGTTTAGCAGCGCGCTGCTGGGGCGCAGCGTGCCCTTTGATTATCAGTTGCGGGTGCACTGGCAGCCGGGCGCAGGCAACACCGCTGACAACACGCTGCTCAATGACCCCTACGCTTTTACCGAAATCATTTCGGATGCGGATATTTGGCTGCTGGCCGAAGGCTCGCACCAGCGGCCCTACGAATGCTTGGGTGCGCATCCCGATATACGCGCTGATGTGCCGGGCACCCGCTTTGCAGTTTGGGCGCCCAATGCCAAGCGGGTATCGGTGGTCGGCAGTTTCAACCAATGGGACGGGCGGCGTCATCCCATGCGTTTACGCCACGGCTGCGGCGTGTGGGAAATCTTTCTGCCCCAGGTGGTGCGCGGTGATATTTACCAGTTTGAAATTCTGGGTGCGCATGATCTGGTCACACTGAAAGCAGACCCCTATGCCTTTCAAACGCAATTGCGGCCCGCCACGGCCAGCGTGGTATGCGGACTCCCACCCCGGCGCGCGATGCAGCCATCGCGTGCCGCAGCCAACGCGCAGAACGCCCCCTTGTCGATGTATGAAGTTCACCTGGGTTCTTGGCGCAAAGCGGAGGGCTGGCGCTGGCTGAACTACCGCGAACTCGCCGATACGCTGGTGCCTTATGCCCGCGACCTGGGCTTTACCCATCTGGAGTTGCTCCCGGTGAGTGAGCACCCCTTGGATGCGTCCTGGGGCTACCAGCCCCTGGGCATGTTCTCGCCCACGGCGCGCTTTGGCAGTCCGGAGGATTTTCAGTATTTTGTGGACGCGGCCCATGCCGCCGGATTGGGCGTTGTTTTGGATTGGGTGCCAGCGCACTTCCCCAGCGACGCGCACGGCTTGGCGACTTTTGACGGCACGCATCTTTACGAATACGCCGATCCCAAGGAAGGTTTTCACCAGGACTGGAATACGCTCATCTACAACTTCGGCCGTACCGAAGTGCGTAACTTTTTGATCGGTAACGCCTTGTATTGGCT
>CANJXV010000145.1 GCA_947478935.1 Comamonadaceae bacterium | reverse complement strand
TGAGCTTGAGTTTGTAGCCAGGTCGAAGGCCGCCGTTTTCGTCGAAATCGGCCTTGAGTGTGGCTACTGGGCCCTCAAAACTCAGCGTCCAATGGTGGTACTGGTTGGGTTCGGTCTGGTAACTGACAAAGGATTCTGGGTTCATGGCGGACTCATTTCGAAACACGCATAAAAGTGCATTTATTTTACATAAATGCATAATAATGCATAAATTAAAAGCCCGTCAAGCATTTTTTTGCCGCCTAGGGCGCGATCTGTAAATACCCGCGTACCGTGGTGCGTAGCAGCTCGAAAGTGGCTTCCAAGTCCTGTGCGCTGGTGTTGACGGTAAATTGGGCTTTGGAATAGAAAGGCTGGCGCCCGTTCAAAATGCTTTTCAGATCTTCCAGCGCTTCTTTACTGGCCGCCATGGGGCGCAAATCGCCTTGGGCGGTGACGCGGCGCAAGTGGTCCGCCGGGTCTGCTTGCAGCCATAGCGTGGTGCAATGCCCAAGCAGCAGGGTAAAACTGGCTGGGTCAGCTACCAGGCCGCCGGGCGTGGCGATCACCGCTTCGGGGTAGATTTGTATGCTTTCTTCCAAGGCGCGGCGCTCGTAGCGGCGGTAGGCGTTGGCGCCGTACAAGGCCTGTATTTCGGCCACGCTGCAGCCGGCAAATTTCTCAATTTCGCGGCTTAGCTCCACAAAAGGGTAGCCCAGGTCTTCGGCCAGCATCTGGCCCAGCGTGGACTTGCCCGCGCCGCGCAGACCCACCAGGGCAACGCGGGTGCTGCGCTCTTTAGCCGTGCCGCCGGTTCCCAACAGTTCGCCGATGGCAATTCGCACGCGGTGCAGCGCAGGCGCATCGCATTGCTCCAGCATCTCGCGAATCATCAGCCAGTCCGGAGACGAAGTGCTGACATCGCCCAGTAATTCGGCCAGGGTGCACTGCAAGGCCTTGGCCACTTGCAAAAGCACCAGTACCGAGGCATTGCCCAGGCCATATTCCATATTCGCCAGATGCCTTTCGGACACTTGCGCCGCTGCCGCCAGGGCCTTGCGCGTCAAGCCTCGGCGTGCACGCAGCGCGCCCACACGCTGGCCCAAACCGACCAAATAAGGGTGCTTTTTCTCGCTGGGCGCTGCGCTGTCCGACGAAATTTGGGTATCCGTATGCAATATAGTGCTTGACATGATGGGAAAATGAATTTAAGGTCCGCTTGCGCACAATAATGCATTTTTTCGGAAGCCGCAAGCTGCGATAGCGCAAGCTTTATCAAGTTGGCCTGACCACTTGGCCAAGCCGATAAACCGCCCCGCGTGCTACAAACTGACCGAGCGATAAAGAGGAGCAATCAACATGGCAAAAACCACGGCGATGAACCCGCAGGCTGAGGTTTTTAATGTCGCGCAGTACCTGCTGGACTGCAACACCGCCCACGCGACGCGCTTGGCCTATGTGGACGACCAGCGCGAACTGCGCTTTGGCGAGCTGGCGCACGGTGTGCGGGCGGTGGCTGGTGCATTGCAGGCCAGTGGCGTGCGCCGCGAAGAGCGGGTGTTTGTGCTGATGCATGACTGCATCGACTGGCCATGCGCATTTTTGGGCGCCCTGTACGCGGGCAGCGTGCCAGTAGCGGCCAATACCTTGCTCAAGGCCGAGGAATACGCCTATATGCTGGGCAAGAGCCGCGCGCAATTGGCCGTGGTGTCGCAGGCCCTGCTGCCGGTACTGCTTGAAGCCATGGCCTTGGGGCCACACGAACTGCGCCGAGTAGTAGTCTCACGTGCTGCGCGCCCGCTGCCCCAAGGCTGCGTAGCGATGGAGGACTGGCTAGCGGCGCAACCGGCTCTGGCGCAGTGCGCGCCCACGCATCCGCAAGACCCCGGGTTTTGGCTGTTTTCTTCGGGCTCCACCGGACGGCCCAAGGCCACGGTGCACAGCCATGCCAATCCTTATTGGACCGCCAAGCTCTACGGCCAAGAGGTGCTGGCTTTGCACGCGGGGGATGTGTGTTTTTCTGCGGCGAAATTGTTTTTTGCCTACGGCTTGGGCAATGCGTTGACTTTCCCTTTAAGCGTGGGTGCCACTACGGTGCTGATGGCCGAGCGGCCCACGCCCGATGCGGTATTCCACCGCTTGCAAGGCGGCGTGGGCGGGCAAAAGCCCACGGCGTTTTTTGGCGCGCCCACCTTGTTTGCAGCCATGCTGGCATCTCCGGCCTTGCCCACGGCCCAGGCTGTGGCTTTGCGGCTGGTGTCTTCGGCGGGTGAGGCCTTGCCGGCGGACATCGGGCAGCGTTTCAAAGCGCACTTTGGGGTGGACATCGTCGATGGCATAGGTTCGACCGAGATGCTGCATATTTACCTGTCCAACCGGCCCTCCCAGGTGCGCTATGGCACCACCGGCTGGCCAGTGCCCGGCTACGACATTGCGCTGCGCGACGACGCCGGCCAGAGCGTTCCCGACGGCGAGACGGGCGACTTGTTCATTCGGGGCCCCAGCGCTGCCATGCTGTATTGGGGCAACCGCGAAAAAACCACAGAAACCTTCCAAGGCGCCTGGACCCGTAGCGGCGACAAATACATCCGCAATGCGGACGGCAGCTATACCTACAGTGGCCGCAGCGACGACATGCTCAAGGTTAGCGGCGTGTATGTGTCGCCCTTTGAAGTGGAGTCCACGCTGATTGAGCATTCGGCGGTGCTGGAGGCCGCCGTCATTGGCGTACCCGATGCCGATGGGCTGACCAAAACCAAAGCCTATGTGGTGCGCAAAGCGGGGCAGGAGGTGAGCGCAGAGGAACTCAAAGCCTTTGTGAAAGACCGGCTGGCGCCCTTCAAATACCCGCGCATGATTGAGTTTGTGTCCGAGCTACCTAAAACGGCGACCGGCAAGATTCAGCGCTTTAAGCTGCGGGCTTTGTCGGCGGGGCAGGCGTGAGCGAAGCTGTGCAATGGCAAGACACAGCCTATGCCGACGGGCAGGCGCGTATCGAGTACCAATGGGTAGGCCTTGCGGATGCCCCCGGCCCAATCATGGTGTTTTTGCATGAAGGCTTGGGGTCGCTGGCCATGTGGAAGGAGTTCCCAGCGCGTCTTTGCCAGACCCTTGGGTGCAGAGGTTTGGTGTATTCGCGCCCTGGCTATGGGCAGTCCCAAGACCTGGTGCCCCCGCAGCCATGGGGCATCGACTTTATGCACCACCAAGCCCGCGATGTGCTGCCGGCTTTGCTTAAAGCGCTGCAGGTGCATGAGCCTGCGGTGTTGCTGGGCCACAGCGACGGCGCCTCCATCGCCCTTTTGTACGCGGCGATGCACCCGGAACATTGCAGGGCAGTCATTGTGCTGGCGCCGCATTTGTTTGTGGAATCTAAAACCCTTAGCGCTATTGCGGCCTTGCAAGCGCAGGAGGTTCGCGAGCCTTTGCTTGCGCGGTTGGGCAAGCACCATCGCGATGCCCGCGCCGTCTTTGAGGCCTGGAGTGCGGCGTGGCTGGCGCCCGATTTCGTCCCCTGGTCAATTACTGACACAATCGCGTCTGTACGTTGCCCGGTTTTGGCGGTGCAGGGAATGGATGACGAATACGGCACGCTCACCCATATCCAGACACTTGCCAGGCACCATGCAGCCACTGAGCTTTTAACCTTAGCCGCATGTGGCCATTGGCCGCACCGTGATCAAGTAGAGCGGCTGAACGCCGCAGTGTTTCATTTTTTGCACCACTTATAAGGAGACTTCGCATGCTTCCCACCTTGAATTCCTGGGTCCGTTGGACCGGCACCACACTGGTAGTGACGGCTTTGAGCGCTGGTTTGGCCAGTGCGCAAACCGCCGGCAAACTCAAGGTGGGCTTCATGCTCC
The DNA here is from genome assembly GCA_947478935.1 of Comamonadaceae bacterium. Taxonomy (GTDB): domain Bacteria; phylum Pseudomonadota; class Gammaproteobacteria; order Burkholderiales; family Burkholderiaceae_C; genus Allorhodoferax. Next base: position 2,829 of record CANJXV010000145.1, on the reverse strand, counting down.
CTTACACCGGCACTTTTGCCTCATTGGGCACGGCTATCGAAAACGGATTCCGCCAGCATGTCACAGAGCTAGGCGGAAAAATCGCGGGACGCGAGGTGGAGTACTTTAAGGTGGACGATGAGTCCGAGCCCTCTAAAGCGACGGATAACGTCAACAAGCTCATCAAACGCGATCAGGTTGACGTGCTGATCGGCACGGTTCACTCCGGCGTGGCTATGGCCATGGCCAAAGCCGCCAAGGAAAGCGGCACCTTGTTAATCGTGCCCAATGCCGGTGCCGATGCAGTGACCGGTGCGATGTGCGCCCCCAATATTTTCCGCAGCTCTTTCTCTAACTGGCAACCGGGCTACGCCATGGGCGAAGTGATGGCTAAAAAAGGCATTAAAAAAGTTGTCACCATTACTTGGAAATACGCGGCTGGCGACGAGTCGGTCAAGGGCTTTAAGGAAAGCTTTGAAAAAGGCGGCGGCACCGTGGTCAAGGAACTCAGCCTGCCTTTCCCCAACGTAGAGTTCCAAGGTTTGCTAACTGAAATTGCAGCCACCAAGCCTGACGCCGTGTTTACCTTCTTTGCCGGTGGCGGCGCCGTCAAATTCGTCAAGGACTACGCAGCTGCAGGCCTCAAAGGAACGATTCCCTTGTATGGATCTGGCTTTTTGACGGATGGAAACCTCGATGCCGAAGGCGCTGCCGCTGACGGTTTGTTCACCGCCCTGCATTACGCCGATAGCCTGAACACCAAGCGTGACAACGCGTTTCGCCTGAATTACGCCAAGACCTTCAGAATGCAGCCCGATGTGTATGCGGTGCAAGGCTATGACGCCGCGCAAATGCTGTCCATTGGCCTGAACGCAACCAAGGGCGATGCCACCAAGTCGGTTGATATTTCTGCTGCATTACGCAAAGCTACTATCGACAGCCCGCGCGGGCCCTTCACCATTTCCGCCTCGCACAATCCAATTCAAGACTTCTACTTACGTCAATCCAGCGACAAAGAAAAAGAAAATAAGAAGATTGGTATTGCCAGCGCCAAACTGGCCGACCCGGGCCGCGGCTGCAAGATGTAATTTTTTCGGGTATGACGCCAAGGGCTTGTACCTAACGCTGGGCGGCGTTAGGTACAGCCCTGTATTTTTATGGATCTCACCACTTTTCTCATTCAGTGCTTGAACGCGCTGCAATACGGCTTGCTGCTGTTTCTGGTGGCCTCGGGTCTGACGCTGATCTTCGGCATCATGGGCGTGATCAACCTGGCCCATGGCAGTTTTTACATGATCGGTGCCTACATGGCGTTTGCCTTGGCGCCCTTTGTGGCGGCCACGGTGGGTGGCGGTTTTTTCACCACTTTGCTATTGGGCTTGATCCTCGCGGTGGCGCTGGGCTATTTGCTGGAATGGGCCTTTTACAGCTTTCTCTACACCCGCGAGCATTTGCAGCAAGTGCTGATGACCTATGGCCTGATTTTGGTGTTTGAGGAACTGCGCAGCCTGCTGGTGGGCGACGATGTGCATGGGGTGCAAGCGCCAGATTTTTTGTCCGGCAGCATCCCGTTGGGCGACATGATGACTTACCCGGTCTATCGTCTTTTTATCTCTGGCGTATGTTTGTTGCTGGCCCTGGGCATGTACTTTGTCTTTGCCAAAACCCGCCTGGGCATGATGATCCGAGCGGGCAGTACCAACCGTGAAATGGTGCAATCGCTGGGTATTGACATCAAATTTCTCTACCGCGTGGTGTTTGCCGCCGGAGTGGCGATAGCGGTGTTGGCGGGCATGGTGGCCGCGCCGGTGTCCTCGGTCTATCCGGGCATGGGCAGCCTGGTGCTGATCATTTGTTTTGTGGTGGTGGTCATCGGCGGCATTGGTTCCATACGCGGGGCGCTGCTGGCGTCCTTGCTGATTGGCGTGGTCGATACTTTTGGCAAAGTGCTGTTACCCCAAGTGGCGGGCGTGCTGGTCTATGTATTGATGGCGGGCATTCTTTTGTGGAAGCCCGACGGATTATTCAAGGCTGGTTGATGCGCGCGCAGTTGCCTAAATTTTTGTTCGTGGTGGCTAGCTTTGCGGCGCTGGCTGTATTTCCGCATGTGGCGGGCAAGTTTGGGGTGGACCTGGCCACCAAGATCATGATTTTTGCGGTGCTGGCGCTCAGCTTGGAATTACTGGTGGGCAAGACCGGATTGGTTTGCTTCGGGCAGGCTGCGTTTTTTGGTATCGGCGCTTATGCCACCGTGCTTTTGTCACCGTCGGACGGGCCTGCCTCGGTTGCGACCTTGTTACCCCTAGCTGTGCTGCTGGCTGCCGCCTATGCGCTTTTGGTAGGCGCGCTGTCTTTGCGTACCAAAGGCGTGTATTTCATTATGGTCACTTTGGCCTTTGCACAAATGGCTTATTACGTGGTGCATGACACGCCTTTGGGTGGCGGCACGGACGGCATTTACCTGATGATGAAGCCAGCGCTGGGCGATTGGCTGGACCTAGACAAGCCCTTGGTGATGTACCGTTTTACCCTGGGCTGCTTGATAGGTACTTTTGTGTTTCTGGCCTTGCTCGGTAGCTCCAAATTTGGCCATGCGCTAGCGGGCATTCGCGTCAACGAACAGCGCATGCGCGCCACCGGTTTTTCTACCTACCCTTATAAGTTGGCGGCGTTTGTAGTGTCAGGCGGTATCGCCGGATTAGCCGGGTTTTTGTTTGCCGTAAAAGATGGTTTTGTGAACCCGGAAATGATGAGCTGGCATATTTCCGGTGAGGTGCTCATCATCATTATTTTGGGTGGCCTGGGGCATTTGCGCGGAGCACTCATTGGCGCGTTTGCGTTTGCGCTGTT
>CANJXV010000144.1 GCA_947478935.1 Comamonadaceae bacterium | reverse complement strand
TGATGGCGCTGGTTACCGCTTTTTTGGACAATTTAGAGCCATCGGTGGCCACCAGGATACGGGTGTACATAATTTTTCCTTGTGAAATCGGTGCAATGGGCTAAGCCTATCCCTCTGAACCAGCGTCCACTTGACATGGATCAATACGCTTGGCGTGAGGCGCGGCAGACTGCCTCCCATGTCAAATGCGGCTTGCCACGTTCCTTTGTTTGCGCCCCGCTCTTTGGTCGCCGACACCCCCGCTAGCCCGCTCGCTTTTGAGGCCCCAAGGGCTAGCGCTTCAGCCTTAGCCGCATTGAACGACCCCCAGGAATGGCCAGCCTTCTCCAAAGAGGTGGCGGGCTGCCAAGGCGTATGGGAGTCGCAGTTAGTGGTGCAAGGCATGCACTGCGCTGCTTGTGCCATGACGGTGGAACACCTCTTGCGCCAAGTGCCCGGCGTGCGCAGCGCGCGCGTCAACTCAGCCTCTCAGCGCGCCAGCGTGATCTGGGATAGCGCGCGCGTGCTGCCCGCGCAATGGATGGGCCAGGCGCAGTCCCAGGGCTATGCACTATTGCCCGCTAACGATGCATTCGCCATCGATGCGCGTCGCAAAGCGCTGCGCGCCGCGCTGTGGCGCTGGCTGGTAGCCGGGCTGTGCATGATGCAGGTGATGATGTACGCCTACCCGGCTTACACCGCTGCGCCTGGCGACCTGAGCCGCGAGATGGAGCAGTTGCTGCGCTGGGCATCTTGGGTGCTAAGTTTGCCGGTGCTGCTGTTTTCATGCGGGCCGTTTTTTTCCAGCGCCTGGCGCGATCTGTTAGGACGGCGTATCGGCATGGACTTGCCGGTGGCCTTGGGCATCGCCGTGACCTTCGCCGTCAGCAGTGCCGGCACCTTTGAGCCTGCTGGCCCCTTCGGACGCGAGGTGTATTTCGACTCGCTCACCATGTTTGTGTTTTTCTTGCTGAGTGGCCGCTGGCTGGAACTGCGCTTGCGCGAGCGCACCGCCGGGGCGCTAGACGCCGTGTTTAACCGCTTGCCCGATAGCGCGGAGCGCTTAGACGCAGATGGCAGCGCCGAGCGCATCGCCGCGCGCCGGGTGCGCGTGGGTGATGTGCTGCGGGTCTATGCGGGCGAGACGTTTCCTGCCGATAGTGTGGTGCTGCAAGGCAGCAGCGCTGTGGATGAAGCCATGCTCACCGGCGAGTCGCGCCCGCTGGCGCGCGGCCCCGGCGATAGCGTGCTGGCGGGTAGCCACAACCTGACTGGCACTTTGCGCGTGCGCGTGGATAAGGCGGGCACGGACACGCGCTTTGCCGCCATCGTGGCGCTGATGCAAAGCGCTGCCACGGAGCAGCCGTACATGGCACGTCTGGCCGATCGCATGGCTAAACCTTTTTTAACCGGTGTGTTGGTGGCTGCTGCGCTCACTGCCTTGTGGTGGTGGCCGCGCGACCCGGCCCACGCCATGATGCTGGCGGTGGCCGTACTGGTGGTGACCTGCCCCTGCGCCTTGTCGCTGGCCACGCCCGCTGCCATGCTGGCAGCCGCCGGGCGCCTGGCCAAGGGCGGTGTGCTGGTGCGCCGCTTGCAGGCATTGGAAACTTTGGCCAAGGTAGACACAGTGGTGTTCGACAAAACCGGCACGCTCAGTAGCGATGCGCAGCAATTGGATAGCACGCAATGCCGACCTGGCCTCAGTGCCGACGAGGCACTGGGGATGGCCGCCGCGTTGGCAAGCCATTCGCGTCACCCCGCAGCGCGCGCTTTATGCGAGGCTGCACAGGCGTCTGCACAGCTTGGGGTTTGGCAAGCCATGGAGGTTCAAGAAACTGCGGGCCAAGGTCTATCTGGCCTGGCGCCTAAGCCGATGCGCCTGGGTTCGGCGGCCTTTTGCGGTTTGGCCGATGCGCAAAGCGATATCAGCAGCGTAATGTTGACCGACGATCAGGGTTGGATGGCGACCTTTCAATTGCGCGAAGTGTTGCGCCCGGACGCCCGCCACTGCGTACAAGACTTGCAAGCCTTGGGCTTGGCAGTGCATCTTTTTTCCGGCGATGCGCCCGCCCCGGTAGCGCTGGCCGCGACACAACTAGGTATTACGCCAGACCGCGCCCACGCCCGTTGCAGCCCGGATGACAAGCTGGCGCGGCTACGCCAACTCCAAGCCCAGGGCGCAACGGTGGCGATGGTCGGCGACGGGATGAACGATGCGCCGGTCCTGGCCGGGGCACATGTGGCTTTTGCGTTTGGTAAGGCTTCATCGCTGGCGCAGTCGCAAGCGGACCTGGTCGTGTTGGGCTCGGCGTTGGACGCCATAACCGATACGCTGGTACTGGCGCGCAAAACCATGCGCGTGGTGCGGCAAAACCTGCTCTGGGCCTTGCTCTACAACGCGGCCTGCGTGCCCTTAGCGGTGGCCGGTTACCTGCCGGCCTGGTTGGCCGGTTTGGGCATGGCGACCAGCTCATTGCTGGTGGTGGCCAATGCAGCCCGATTGGCGAGGCCATTAGCCGCGCGTGCGCCTCGCGGCACAAAGTCTGTGCTGCAGACCCAGGCCGCACAGCCTGCTGCAAATTGCGCTAGGCCTGTCTCTCACGGCAAAGCGTTGGCCGGCGCCACTTCCTGAAACCCCCATGGACATTCTGTACTTGCTTATTCCCTTGTCGGTCAGTCTGGTGTTTTTCATTCTGGGCGGTTTGTGGTGGGCCATAGACCGGGGCCAGTTTGACGACATTGAGTCCGAAGGCGCACGCATATTGGATGACGACGCCACTTAATTCGGATTTCTCAAGCGCAGTTTGCGCGCTACTTGATTTGCATCAAAACATTTTTCCATCCCCAAGCACACACTGTGCGTAACGCATCTATTGAGAGAGGTTTTTATGGCATTTGCAAACCAGCAGGCGGCAACTTATAACGACACCGTCGTACGCCAGTTTGCGATCATGACCGTAGTCTGGGGCGTGGTGGGCATGTTGGTTGGCGTCATCATCGCCGCGCAACTGGCTTGGCCTGAGCTGAACTTCGGCATTCCCTGGCTCAGCTACGGGCGCTTACGGCCATTGCATACCAACGCGGTGATTTTTGCGTTTGGCGGCTGCGGCTTGTTTGCCTCTTCGTATTACGTGGTGCAGCGCACCAGCCAGGTGCGATTGTTTTCGGACACGCTGGCGGCCTTCACCTTTTGGGGCTGGCAGGCGGTGATTGTGGCGGCCGCTATTTCGCTGCCCCTAGGCTATACCCAAGGCAAGGAATATGCCGAACTCGAGTGGCCGATTGACATCCTCATCACCTTGGTCTGGGTCAGTTTTGCGGTAGTTTTTTTTGGTACCTTAGGCACGCGAAAGGTCAAGCATATTTACGTGGCCAATTGGTTTTTCGGTGCCTTCATTCTGGCCGTGGCGATATTGCATTTGGTCAATAGCGCGGCTATTCCCGCCGGTTGGATGAAGTCTTATTCCGCCTACGCGGGCGTGCAGGACGCGATGATCCAATGGTGGTACGGCCACAACGCGGTAGGTTTTTTTCTGACTGCTGGTTTTCTGGGCATGATGTATTACTTCATCCCTAAACAGGCCGAGCGTCCTGTCTATAGCTACCGGCTTTCTATCGTCCACTTTTGGGCGCTGATCTTCACCTATATGTGGGCTGGCCCGCACCATCTGCACTACACCGCGCTGCCCGACTGGACGCAATCGGTGGGCATGGTGTTTTCGCTGATTTTGCTTGCGCCTAGTTGGGGCGGCATGATCAACGGCGTGATGACCTTGTCCGGTGCCTGGCATAAGCTGCGGGACGACCCGATTTTGCGGTTCCTCATCGTGTCCTTGTCCTTCTACGGCATGAGCACCTTTGAAGGCCCGATGATGTCTATCAAAACCGTCAACGCGCTCAGCCACTACACCGACTGGACTGTAGGTCATGTGCACTCTGGCGCGCTAGGCTGGGTGGGGCTGGTCACCATGGGCAGTATGTATTACCTGATACCGCGCCTATTTGGTCAGAAAAAAATGTACAGCGTCGCGGCGATCGAGCTGCATTTTTGGGTAGCCACCATCGGCATCGTCATCTATATCGCGGCGATGTGGATTGCCGGTGTAATGCAAGGCCTGATGTGGCGCGCAGTCAACCCTGATGGCACTTTGACCTACACCTTTGTAGAAGCAGTCAAGGCCACTTACCCGTTTTATGTCTTGCGGCTCATCGGCGGCTTGCTCTACCTGAGCGGCATGCTCATCATGCTGTGGAACACCCTGAAAACGGCGTTTGCCGGAAATGCGGTTTCGGTGCAAGTGCCGCCGATGCTAGCCCACGCATGAGCAAAGGAAACTGATATGGCAAACCCCACAGATACAACCGGCTTCACGCACGAGAAGATCGAGACCAATAATTTCTTGATGATCGTATTGATATTGCTCGTGCTGCTGGCCGGCGGCATGGTCGAAATCGTGCCACTGTTCTTCCAGAAATCCACTACCGAGCCGCTGGCTGGGGTCAAGCCCTATACCGCGCTGCAGTTGGCTGGTCGTGATATTTACGTACGCGAAGGCTGCTACAACTGCCATTCGCAAATGATCCGCCCCTTGCGCGCCGAGACGCTGCGCTACGGCCACTATTCGGTGGCGGGGGAATCGGTGTATGACCACCCGTTTCAGTGGGGCAGTAAGCGGACCGGGCCTGATCTGGCGCGCGTGGGCAGTCGTTACAGCGACGAGTGGCACAGCATTCACCTGAATAACCCGCGCGACCTGGTGCCTGAGTCCAATATGCCCGCCTATCCCTGGCTGGCCAAAACGCCCGTGGACGCGCAAAGCATGCCTGCGCATATGCGTGCCCTGCGCACCGTAGGCGTGCCTTACAGCGACGCAGAAATTGCCGGCGCCACCGAGGCTTTGCAAGGCAAAACCGAGCTAGACGCCACCATCGCTTATTTGCAAATGCTGGGCCTGGCGCTTAAGTAAGGGCAGGGTACAAGCTATGGACATCAACACCTTACGTACGTTGGTAACGCTGGCCAGTTTTGCCGTCTTTGTTGGCATTATTTGGTGGACTTATTCTCCCAAGCGCAGCGAAGATTTTTCGCAAGCCGAGCGCCTACCCTTTGAGCAGGACTGAGCGTGCCCACACCGCACACAGGAACTATGTATGAGCGACTTTACTAGCAACTTCTGGACGGTCTATATCTCCGTCATCACCCTGGGCGGCATGCTGGCTTGCCTGGTACTTTTATGGGTCACCGGTAAGACGCACCTTATGTCGTCCGACGACAGCACGGGGCATGTCTGGGACGAGGACTTGCGCGAAATGAACAATCCGCTGCCGCGCTGGTGGGTTTGGATGTTTGTCATCTCCGTGGTATTTGGGTTTGCCTATCTGGCGCTGTATCCAGGATTGGGTAGCCATGCGGGGCAACTGGGTTGGACCTCGCTAGGCGAGTACCGCGCCGAGGTCGCTCAAGCAGAGGCTGATGAGGCGCCGCTGTACGCCAAATTTTCTGCGATGACGCCCGAAGCGCTCTCGCGGGATCCGCAGGCCAAGGTGGTGGGCGAGCGGCTGTTCATGAACAACTGCGCTCAGTGCCACGGTTCGGACGCACGGGGCTCTAAAGGCTTTCCCAACTTAACCGATGGCGATTGGCTGCACGGTGGCAACCCGGACAAAATCAAAGAGACCATCACGCTGGGACGCATCGGCCAAATGCCGCCCATGGCCGCTGCGGTGGGCACGCCCGATGAGGCCAAGAACGTCGCCAACTATGTGCTCAGCCTGTCGGGCAGTCCGCACGACTCGCTACGCGCTGCTTTGGGTAAATCCAAATTTACCGTCTGTGCGGCCTGCCACGGCGCCGACGGTAAAGGCAACCAGGCTTTGGGCGCGCCCAATCTAAGCGATAACACCTGGCTGCACGGCTATGGCGAAAACGCGATTTTGGCCATGGTCAACCAAGGCAAGATCAACCAAATGCCAGCGCAGTCAGGCCTCTTGACCCAAGCCCAAATTCATGTGCTCACCGGCTATGTCTGGGGTTTTTCCAATAAATAAGCGCCAGCCGATGGCGCCCTCTCTTCGTTTGAGCCGACCCCTTTGAAGACCCCCGAAAGCGCCGCGCGCACCGTTATTCCCATTGCCGTCTCCAAAGACACTAGCCCGATCAGCCCACCCGAGGGGGCCAGCCCGGTGTTGGTGTCTTTGTACGAAGCGCACCAGAAAATTTACCCGCGCAGCGTGAGTGGCAGGTTCGCCCGTTTGCGCTGGGCGACGGTGTTCATCACGCAATGGCTGTTTTATGGCCTGCCTTGGTTGCACTGGGGTGAGCGTCAGGCGGTGCTGTTTGACTTGGCGGCGCGGCGTTTTTATATTTTCAAATTGGTGCTCTACCCGCAGGACTTTATTTACCTGACGGGTTTGTTGGTCATCTCGGCCCTCTCGCTGTTTTTGTTCACCGCCGTCGCCGGGCGTTTGTGGTGTGGCTACGCTTGCCCGCAAACCGTCTATACCGAAATTTTTATGTGGATAGAGCGCAAGACCGAGGGCGACCGCATTGCGCATATGCGCCGCGACGAAGGTCCTTGGAACTGGGACAAACTCTGGCGCAAGACCCTCAAGCAAGTGCTGTGGTTAGCCGTGGGTCTGTGGACTGGCTTTACCTTTGTGGGCTACTTCACGCCCATCCATGTGCTTGCCGGTGA
>CANJXV010000143.1 GCA_947478935.1 Comamonadaceae bacterium | reverse complement strand
GGTCAGGCGACGGGGGGCAAATTGGGGCGGGCTTTGCGGAATACGTTTTTCACGGCGATCTTGCCGTTTTTGAAAGTGAAGACGTCCACGCCATCGGTCTCGACGCGGCTGCCATCGGCAGCGGTGCCGGTGTAAGTCCATTGCGACACACCAAAGTCGCCATGCACAAAATGCACGCCGTTGCGCCACTGCGCGTCCGGCAGCGTCGCCCACCCCAGTGCAAAGGCTTTACGTACCGCTTCAAGGCCCACATGGCGCGCGCCGCAGGCATCGGGGCCACCAGCGGTCATGAACACGCAGTCATCGCTCATAAAGCGCATCAGGGCATCAAGGTCATGGCGGTTCCAGGCCTCGCTAAAGGCTTCCAGGGTGGCGGTGGTAACGGGCGGGTGGCTCACAGACATTCTCCAGAGATTCAGTTGGCACAAGTGTGACCCAAGGATAGAGTTCCTGCCCGCGTGGCGCTAGAGCCAGATGCGCTTATCGGGCAAGCCAGCCGGTAGCTGGCACCGTGTCGTTTAGGCGGCGTGCAGACCGCTGAGTCGCTTGGCCTTCAAGGAAGCGCAGCATGCGAGGACCAGCTGGACGAGCCACGGACGAACTGGCCCCCGCTGGCCCCTTCTTTATACTGGCTGGCACTATGACTCAGCGCCAACGCACCAAAGACGCCCAGTGGGAAAGCCTGTTCGCGCTCCCCGATAAACCAGCACTACCTTTGCAGCAGCGCTTGCGCTTGTCGGTGGTGCAGGCGATTTTGGATGGGCGCTTGCCCGCTGGCGCTTTATTGCCGTCTTCGCGCGAACTGGCCCAGGTGCTGGGCCTGAGCCGTAACACCGTGACTGCCGCCTATGCGCATTTGATGGACGATGGCTTTATCGAATCGCGTCCGCGCAGCGGCGTGTTTGTGACGGACAACGCACAAGCTGCGGCCAGCAAACCGCTGGCCATGGGCACAGGGCGTGGCGCCGAGGCTGCTGAGGCCAAGGCCGAAGCACTGGCTGGCGCAGCACAGCCCGACTGGAGCAGCCGCGTGCTGCGCTCTTTGTCCGACCAGCGCACCCTGGCTAAGCCTGACCAGTGGCGCCGCTATGCCTATCCGTTTGTCTATGGCACCTACGACCCGCAGCTGTTTCCGTCCGAGGCGTTTCGTGAATGCTGTGTGCACAGCCTAGCGCGCGCGCATTTGCCGCACTGGACTCCCGACTTTGAGCTGAGCGATGTACCCGAGCTGGTCGAGCAAATCCGCTTGCGGCTCTTGCCCAAACGCGGCGTATTTGCGCTGCCCGAGGAAATCCTGATTACGGTGGGTGCGCAGCATGCCTACTACCTGTTGGCCGAAGCTTTGTTTGATGAAAACCAGCGCGTGGGATTGGAGGAGCCTGGCCACCCGCACGCGCGCAATAGCTTTGCGCCGCGCCATCCGCAATGCCTGCCGCTGGCCGTCGATGCCCAAGGCCTGAAGGTGGACCGCTTGCCGCCGCTGGACTATGTGTTTGTCACGCCCTCGCACCAAAGCCCTACCACCGGCACGCTCAGCATGGAGCGGCGCCGCCTGCTTTTGCAAAAAGCGCAGGACAAAGATTTTGTGGTCATTGAAGATGATTACGAAGCCGAAAATTTGTACGAAGGCGAGCCCATGCCTGCGCTCAAAAGTTTGGACAAAGTAGGCCGCGTGATTTACGTGGGCTCGGTATCCAAAAGCCTGTCGCCTTCATTGCGCTTGGGTTATATCGTTGCGCCCCGTGCTTTGATTGCCGAACTGCGCGGCCTGCGCCACGCCATGGTGCGCCATCCCAGCGCTTTTTTACAGCATACCTTTGCGCTGTTTTTATCGCTGGGCCACCACGACGCGCATGCCCGACGCGTCAACCAGGCCATGCAAGAGCGCATGGCTATGGTGGCGCGCGCTCTGCAACAGTATTTGCCCGATTTTCAATTCACGCTGCCCTCGGGCGGCGCATCAGTATGGGTGCGCGCCCCGGCCTGGGTGGACTCTTCCGAATTGGCGCTGATTGCGCGCAAGCACGGCGTGCTGATTGAGGCGGGCGATGTGTTTTTTATGCACCCGCCCTACCCCTGCCCGTATTTCCGCTTACGCCTGTCGTCCATCGCCGCCGAACAGATCTCTCCCGGCATTAAGGCCTTGGGCGCGGCGGTGGATGAACTGGCGATTGCGCGTGGTGCGCCCAAACGCGTGGTGTTGCGGGTGGCATAAACGCCTGGTGGCGCTGGTGCATGGCCATTGAAAGAATGATTTTTCTGCGTGCACACCTAGCTGTTGTGCGCCCCAATGCTTCTATGAGGTTTTGACTATGCGCTTTGGTCTTTGGTTTGTTGCTGCGCTACTTGCCTTAGTGCATGCAAGTGCATCCGCAAGCACTCTCGCGGACAAGCTGCTCTCTGCAGACTATGTGTTGCTGATGCGCCATGCCCTTGCGCCTGGTGTGGGCGATCCGGCAGGGTATTCCTTGGACCGCTGCGAGACCCAGCGCAATCTCGACGGGCAGGGCAAGCGCCAGGCCGTGCGCGCGGGGCAATGGCTGCGTCAGCAAGGCATACACCATGCCACAGTGCTGAGCAGCGTGTGGTGCCGTTGCCAGCAAACCGCCGAGCTACTGGCCTACGGCCCCGTCACCATCGAGCCCAGCCTGGCCTCTTTTTTCGACACACCTGAGCGCGCCGCAACGCAGAATCAAGCGATGCAGCGTATGTTGGCAAACATGGCGTTACAAGCCAATCGTCGGCCATTGATATTGGTCACGCACCATGTCAATATCTTCGAATATGTAGGCGAGAACATAGGCTCTGGTGATATGGTGCTGGTGCGTTTTGATGCGCAAGGCCAGTTGTTGGACTATTCGCGTATCCCTAGCCCTTAACAGCGACGTTTATGCGCGGCCTCAATTGAAAACGAGTCGACTTATGCGCATCGAAAGGGACACATGCACTCCGTAAAAATCTCTGTTGCCACCAAGGCCGACGTGGCAGCGATTGCGCAATTGTTCGACGCTTACCGGCAGTTCTATCAATACCCACCGGACCTCGCACTGGCTAGCAGCTACATCGCAGAACGCATCGAAAAAGCAGAGACCGTTATTTTGTTGGCGCAAGACGCAAATGGGGAGGCGCTTGGTTTTTGCCAGCTCTACCCCACGTTTTGTTCGCTAGAAGCCAAGCCGATTTATGCCTTGTATGACCTCTATGTGGCCCCGGCAGCCAGAGGCGCAGGCATTGGCAATTTGCTGTTGTTAGCCGCCGAAGATAGCGCCCGCGCGCACGGCATGTGCCGCCTGGATTTGACGACCGCCAAAACCAATTTGCCTGCCCAAGCGGCGTATGAAGCTTTAGGCTGGGTGCGCGACGAGGCGTATTTCAGCTACAGCAAAATGATTGAGCCGCAGGGTGCTTAGTTGCTTCCCTTGAGCACCGTCACCTCCATCTCAATTTTCATACGCGGGTCAATCAAGCCTGCGCTGACCATGGTCGCTGCTGGGCGGGCACGGCCCAGGTATTGGCGCAGTACCGGCCAACAGGCTTCAAAGTCGGCGGTATGGGGCAAGATGTAATTGACGCGCACCACTTCGTCTAAGGTCGCGCCAGCTTGTGCCAATGCGGCGGCGATGTTCTCAAAGCATTGCGCTGCCTGCACGGCCACGTCGTCGGAAATAGTCATGCTGGCATAGTCAAAACCCGTGGTGCCGGATACAAAAATCCAGTCTCCTGCCACCACCGCGCGGGAGTAGCCGATCTCGGTCTCAAAGCGCGAGCCGGAACTAATGTGTTGTCTTCGCATAGTCCAAAAAAAGAAACGCCACTGGCACCGTGCACAGTGGCGTTTCAATGTAGCGTCGTGGGCTTAGCGCGTCAAGCTTTGCGCTCCCGAACACTCTGCGCTAACACACACAAGATTTCAAACATCATGGTCGCGCCCACCAGCGCGGTATTGCCGCTGGGGTCAAAGGGTGGCGAGACTTCGACCACATCACCTCCAACCAAATTCAGTCCACGCAGGCCGCGCACCAGATGCTGCGCTTCCAGGGTGGTCATACCGCCGATCTCGGGTGTGCCGGTACCAGGGGCATAGACCGGGTCGAGCGCGTCCACGTCAAAGCTGACGTAGGTGGCGCCCGTGCCGACCACGCGGCGGGCTTCGGCGATGGTGGCTTCTACGCCCAGGGCGTTGAATTCGTCGATGTCGATCACGCGGATACCTTGCTCTTGGCCCCAGGTGTCTTCGGCATCACTGTAGAGCGCGCCACGGATTCCGATTTGTACGGTGCGCTTGGGGTCGAGCAGACCTTCTTCGACGGCGCGTCGAAATGGCGTGCCGTGCGTGTATTTAAAGCCGCCGAAGTAGCCATCCCAGGTGTCGGTGTGCGCGTCAAAGTGGACCATGCCTAGCGGACCGGTGTGCTTGACGATAGCGCGCATGACCGGCAGCGAGACCAAATGGTCACCGCCAATAGACAAGGGCGCGATGCCCGCGCTGCACACGCCAGCGAAAAAGTTTTCGATGCGCGCTAGCGAATCCATAAGGTCCACCGGGTTGACCGGCGTGTCGCCCAGGTCGGCGCAGTTGCACAGGCTAAATGGCGCAATGCCGCTGGCGCGGTTGACGTTGCGGATCATGGTGGAGATGTCGCGCACCTGGCGCGGGCCGTGGCGGGCGCCGGGGCGGTTGGTGGTGCCGCCGTCCCAGGGAATGCCGACCAGGCCGATTTCTACATCGGCAAATTCGGGATCGGTTTTTTGCACATAGGGCAGGCGCATCAGCGTGGCCAACCCGGCAAAGCGCGGCATCACCGAACCGGTGATGGGTTTGAAAAATTCGCGTGGTGTGCTCACATCTTGCCCCTCCAAGGAACCACTTTGTCTTCCACCCAGCGCATCAGCAGGTCAAAGGCAAAAGCCACCGAGCCGATGACGATGATGCCCATGACCACAATATCGGTGCGCAGAAAATTCGATGCATTTAAAACCATTTGGCCCAGGCCTACATTGGCCGCCACCATTTCAGCGGCCACCAGTGTGCTCCAGCCAAAGCCGATGGAGATGCGCATGCCGACCAAAATTTCAGGCATGGCGGCTGGTAACACCACATGCCAAATCACTTGCCGGTAGCTGGCACCCATGGAGTAAGCGGCGTTCATTTGCTCCTGAGAAGCGCTGCGCATGCCCGAGCGCGCGGCCATGGCCAGCGGCGCAAAGCAGCTAAGGTAAATCAATAAAACTTTAGGAAACTCGTCGATGCCAAACCAGATGATGATGAGCGGCAAATACGCCAGCGGCGGCAGCGGGCGCAAGAGCTCGATGGGCGGGTCAAAAATGCCGCGCCAAAAGCGCGACATTCCCATAGCGATACCGACCGGAATCGCCGTCAGACAACCTAAAAGAAAGGCCGCAAACACACGCAACATACTCGCCCAGAAATGCGACCACAAGGGCTTGTCGTTGGCAATACCGGTGAGGTATTCGTAAAACTGCTGGTAGGTCGCTTGCGGCGAAGGCAGAAAAATAGGCTTGATCCAACCCATATTGGTGATGATGAACCAGCCTGCCAACAGGACCACTATCGTGACCGTGGTGATAACGGCGCTAGAGCCTTCGCCAGGGATTTTGAAGGCGCTGGTTTTTAGTGCGGGGGTGTTTGGATTAGACATGGACAGCCTCGCGTTGGTGGATGATGGACAGCACTTCTTCGCGCATGCGGATGAACTCGGGCTCGGACTTAACTTTGCGCGCGTCGCCGTGTTCCAGGAACTGGCGTGAGAAAGGCACGTCGTCGTAGGTGTGAGTAATGCGGCCCGGGCTGGGGCTCATCACGATCAGCCGGGTGGCTAAAAACAAAGCTTCTTCCACCGAGTGGGTGATAAAGAAAACCATTTTGTTGGACGTGACCCAGGCGTGCAGCAAAATTTCTTGCACCGTCTCGCGGGTAAATGCATCCAGCGCGCCCATGGGTTCGTCCATCAGCAGCACTTCAGGATCGCTGGCCAGGGCGCGTGCAATGCCCACGCGCTGTTGCATGCCGCCGGACAATTCATACACGGCGCGGTCGGCGTATTTTTCCAAGCCGACAAGCGCTAGTTTTTCTTCGCCGATGCGGCGCCGCTCGGCGCTGCCCATGCCGCGCATGCGCAAGCCTAAGCACACGTTATCCATGACCGACAGCCAGGGCATGAGCGCGTGCTTTTGGAACACCACGCCTCGGTCTGCGCCTGGTCCTTCGACGTGTTCGCCGTTGAGCAGCACCTCGCCACTGGAGGGCGGCAAAAAGCCAGCGATGCAGTTGAGCAGCGTGGTCTTACCGCAACCCGAGGCGCCTAACGCGACGACAAAATCGCCACCCTTCATTTCCAGGTTAACGGGGGCCAGGGCTTGCAGCATCCCGCCCTTAACCGCGTAATTCACCGTCAGGTCTTTGATTTGCAATGTAGGCATAACAGCTCGTAAAAATCAAACACAGAAGAGAAAAGGGGCAAACTTTTTGCAAGTTGCCCCTTTGCTGGCAATCAGCCAAGGGCCAGGGCTCGTGCCCTGATCCTGGCCGGTGCAGATTACTTCATTGCATCGCGCAGGTAGCTGCTGTCGATAAAGACGCTGTAGTCTGCCTTGACATCGGTGATACGGCCGATTTCTTTCCAGAGCTTGGCGCTGTTTTCCAGCGTTTTGGCTGCG
>CANJXV010000142.1 GCA_947478935.1 Comamonadaceae bacterium | reverse complement strand
GCGCGGCGCTGTCGCTCAGGTCTGAGCCGCTGATGCGGTAGCCCAGGTTGTGCAGGATTTCGGCAATGCCCGACATGCCCGAGCCCCCGATGCCGACAAAGTGAATATGGCGTACCGCGTGCTTCATGCGACGATCTCCTCACAAGCCTGCACCATGGCCGTGGTGGCGGCCAGGTTTTGCAGGCCTTTGGCTGCTTGCGCAGTGCGCAACAAAGTCGCCCGGTCGCAGCTTTGCAGCCATTGCGCCAAGCCTTCGGGCGTCAAGCTGTGCTGTGGCATTAAGCTTGCGGCGCCTTGGCCCACTAAAAAGCGGGCGTTATGCGTCTGGTGGTCATCCACCGCCGCAGGGAAAGGAATGAACAAGGCTGCTGCGCCCACCGCCGCAATTTCGGTGACCGTGCTGGCACCGGCGCGGCAAATCACTACATCGGCTAGCGCGATAGCGCTGGCAGTGTCATCGATGAAAGGGACGAGCGTGGCTTGCACCCCGGCTTGCGCATAGTGCGTACGCAGCGCATCGATATGCTGCTCGCCGCTTTGGTGGATGACGCTGGGGCGCGCGTCTGGGGGCAACAAAGCCAAGGCTTGCGGCACGATGCGGTTGAGCGCGCTGGCACCCAGGCTGCCGCCCAGCACCAAAATGTGCAAAGGTCCACTGCGACCGGCAAAGCGCTGCGCTGGCGCGCCTTGCACCAGAAACTCGGCGCGCAGGGGGTTGCCCACATGCTGCGCGGTACCTAGCGCACCGGGAAAGGCGCTAAACGCACTGCGCGCGACGCGGGCTAATACTTTATTGGCCGCCCCAGCGACCGAGTTTTGCTCGTGGACCAGCAGCGGTATGCGTTTGAGCGCGCTCATCAAACCACCAGGCAGGCTGATATAGCCGCCAAAGCCCAGCACCACATCGGGTTGCACCCGGCCAAGTACCGCCAGGCTTTGCCAGCAGGCGCGCAGCAAGCGCAGCGGCAACCACAAGAGGCTGGCTAGCCCTTTGCCACGCACGCCGGAAAACTCGATGGTTTCCAGCGTAAAACCGCGCGGTGGTACTAATCTGCTTTCCATGCTGCCGGGCGCGCCTAGCCAGTGCACGCGCCAACCTTTGTCGCGCAAGGCTTGCGCAATTGCCAGGCCCGGAAAGATGTGCCCGCCCGTGCCCCCGGCCATCACCAAGGCGCAGGGCGTGCGTGCTGCATTCGCGGCCATCATGCCGGTACTCCTTGCATTAGCTTGCGGTTCTCATAGTCAATGCGCAGCACCAAAGCCAGCGCCACCAGATTGACCAAAATCGCTGAGCCGCCGTAGCTCATCAATGGCAAGGTCAGGCCTTTAGTGGGCAGCGCGCCCAGGTTCACGCCCATATTGATAAAACCCTGAAAGCCCATCCAGATGCCCACGCCTTGCGCTACCAAACCAGCAAACACGCGCTCTAGCGCTACGGCCTGGCGGCCAATGTGAATAATGCGCCGCGTCATCCACAAGAACAAAACAATCAGCACCAAGACGCCGACCAGGCCAAACTCTTCGCCGATCACGGCCACCAAAAAATCGGTATGTGCTTCGGGCAACCAATGCAGCTTTTCCACGCTGCCGCCCAAACCCACACCGAAAATTTCGCCGCGTCCCAACGCGATAAGCGAATGCGTCAGCTGGTAGCCCTTGGCCAGGGCGTTGTGTTCGCTCCAGGGATCGAGGTAAGCAAATATGCGCGCGCGCCGGTAGTCGTTAAAGGCGATCATCAGCGCAAAGGCCGCCAACAGCACGCCCGAGATCAGGAAGAACATGCTTGCATTGACGCCACCCAAAAACAAGATGCCCATGGCGATGATGGCGATCACCATAAAGGCACCCATGTCCGGTTCAGCCAGTAATAAAACACCCATCACGCCCACCGCAGCAGCCATGGGCCAGACCGCGCGCAGAAAGTCCTCTTTGACTTCCATCTTGCGCACCATATAGCCCGAGGCATAGACCACGGCAGAAAATTTGGCCAGTTCTGAAGGCTGGAAATTGGTAATGCCTAGCGAGATCCAGCGCCGGGCGCCGTTCACGCCTTTGCCGACGTGAGGAATCAGCACCGCCACCAGCAGGACTAGCGAGGCCATGAACAGCATGGGCGCGTATTTTTCCCAGGTCTGCACGGGCACCTGAAATGCAATGGCGCATGCCACTAAGCCCGCGGCGAGAGAGGCCAGATGCCGCACCAGAAAATAATTGTGGGTATAGCCCACAAACTTCGGGTTATCCGGCATAGCGATGGTGGCCGAATACACCATGATGGCGCCCCAGACCAAGAGTGTGGACACCACGGCGATCAATGCATGGTCTAGGCTACTCACGCGGCTGCTGCTTTGCGTATTTGCGTAGTTGGCGCGACGCCCCAGACGCACCGGCAGTGCATCGCGCTCTTGTGCAGATTTGCCCAGACCCCAGCGGCTCCACAAGTTGGCGGCGATATTCATAGCACCTGCTCCAATATTTGCCCTTGCGCCAAGGCCAGTGACTGCACTGCCTGCGCAAATACGGCCGCACGGTGGGCATAGTCTTTGAACATATCAAAGCTGGCGCAGGCCGGGGACATCAGCACCGCATCGCCCTCGTGCGCCAAAGTAGCCGCTTGCTGCACTGCATCGTCCATGGAGGCAGCATCGTGCAGCGCCACGCCGGTGTCCTGCAAAGCCTGGCGTATCCGTGCGGCGTCCCGGCCTATGAGCAGCACCGCGCGTACATGGGCTTGCACCGGTGCGGCCAAAGGCGCAAAGTCCTGCCCTTTGCCATCGCCGCCCAAAATCAAAACCAATGCACGGTCCTGGCCCAGGCCCTGCAAGGCTGCCACCGTGGCGCCGACATTGGTACCTTTGCTGTCGTCAAAGTATTCAACCGCGCCCACCACGCCCAGCGACTGCACGCGATGCGGCTCGCCGCTGTATTCACGCAGGCCAAACAACATAGGCCCCAGGGCGCAGCCGCTAGCGCTTGCGAGGGCCACTGCGGCCAAAGCATTGCAGGCGTTGTGACGACCACGGATACGCAGCGCGTCGGCTGGCATGAGGCGTTGTAAAAACAAATCTTCCGCTGGCGCATTGCGCCCGCGCTTGATGGTGTCATCTGCCGGCGCCGCGCGCACCAGCCAGACTACGCCGTTAACTTCTTCTAAGCCGTAGTCGCCAGCGTATGTGGGCGTCTGGGCGCTAAAACACATATGGGCGCGTTGCACCGGTTTCTGCAATTTCACGCGCTGCGGCTCGGGCAGCATGGCCATGACTTGGGCATCATCGCGGTTGAGCAGCATGAGCCCCTTGTTGCCAAAGATGCGGGCTTTGGCGCGCGCATAGTCGTGCATGTCGGTATGCCAATCCAAATGGTCTTGGCTGAGGTTGAGCACCGTAGCCACTGTGGGCTCAAAGTCTTCGGCGTAGTGCAGCTGAAAGCTGGACAGCTCCAGTACCCAGACTTGCGGTAAGGCCTGTCTTTCTATGGCCTGCGCCAGGGTATCAAGCAAAGTCGGGCCGATATTTCCGGCTACGGCCACGGTTTTACCGGCTCGCGCGACCAATTGGCCGGTGAGTGAGGTGACGGTAGTTTTGCCATTGGTGCCGGTAATCGCAATGATCTGGGGCTGGTAGGCCTGCGCCTCTTGCAGTTCGTGCAAGGCTTGGGTAAACAGGCCCAGTTCGCTGCCGACCCACAGGCCTTGGGCACGGGCTGCATCAACCAAGTTGCTGACGCGCGTTGGCGCTAAGCCGGGGCTGATGCAAATACGCTGAAAGGGGTCATCGGCCAAGGCTTGTGCATCGAGCGCGCCATGCAGGAGGCGCGCGTCGGGAAAATCTTGCGCCAGGGTGGCCGCTTGCGGCGGCGCAGCGCGGTCATCGAGCACCGTCACTTGCGCCCCGGCACGAGCGCACCAGCGTGCCATCGCCAGCCCGGAAGCTCCCAGACCGACGACCAACACCTGTTGCCCTTGCATGTTCATCGGCTTACCTCAGCTTTAAGGTGGACAGTCCGAGCAAGCACAGCAGCATGGTGATGATCCAAAAACGCACCACGACTTGCGTCTCTTTCCAACCCTGCTTTTCGAAATGGTGGTGCAAAGGCGCCATGCGGAACAGGCGGCGGCCTTCACCGTATTTTCTGCGGGTGTACTTGAAGTACATCACTTGCAGCATCACCGACATAGCCTCAGCGACAAATACGCCGCCCATCATGGCCAGCACAATCTCCTGGCGCACGATAACTGCTACCGTGCCCAGCGCCCCACCCAATGCCAGCGCACCCACATCGCCCATAAAGACCTGTGCCGGATGCGTGTTAAACCATAAAAATGCCAGGCCGGCACCGGCAATCGCAGCGCAAAAAATCAGAAGCTCGCCAGCACCGGGAATGTGTGGCAAAAATAAGTATTTGGAATAAATCACGCTACCGGTGACATAGGCAAACACGCCAAGCGCTGAGCCGACCATCACTACCGGCATGATGGCCAGACCGTCTAGGCCATCGGTCAAATTCACCGCGTTGCTCGAGCCGACAATCACTAGGTAGGTTAGGACCACAAAGCCCAACACACCCAGTGGGTAACTCACCTGCTTGAAGAAGGGCAGCATCAGACCGGCTTTGGGCGGCAGGCTGACGTCGAACCCGGAGCTGACCCAGTTGACGAACAACTCCAGCACGCGGCCATTGGAGTTTTCTGAAATGCTAAACACCAAACACAGCGCTGCCAATGCGCCAATCAGCGATTGCCACAGGTATTTCTCGCGTGAGGGCATGCCTTCGGGGTCTTTGTTTACTACTTTGCGCCAGTCATCGGCCCAGCCGATGGCGCCAAAACCCAGGGTCACGATCAGGCAGATCCAGACAAAGCGGTTGGACAAATCTACCCACAACAAAGTGGAGCTTGCAATCGCGATCAGAATCAGCACGCCGCCCATGGTGGGAGTGCCGCTTTTGCTGAAGTGCGATTCCATGCCGTAGCCGCGGATAGGCTGACCGATTTTGAGTGACTGTAAGCGCCGTATTACTGCCGGGCCTGCCGCCAAGCCAATCAGCAGCGCGGTGGCAGCGCCCATCACGGCGCGGAAAGTCAGGTACTGGAACACCCGCAAAAACCCCCACTCGGGGTACAGACCTTGCAGCCATTGCGTTAGGCTTAGCAGCATGTGTTTACCCTATTTAAGTGCTCAGGCTGCATGGACAGACTCCCCTGGCGTGTGGTGGGTGGCGGCCATGTCTTGCAAGGCTTCTATGACTTTTTCCATACGCATAAAGCGCGAACCTTTGACCAGCACGCTGGCGCTGTGCGCCAGTGCCTGCGCTACCGCTTGTGTCAAAGCGCTTGTGTCGGCGTAGTGCTGTGCCTTGCCACCGGCTTGGCTAAAAGCTTGGACGCTTGCTTGGCTCAAACTGCCGCTGGCTAATAAGTGTTCGATGCCCTGGCTGTGCGCGTAGCTGCCTGCCTGTGCATGCAACTGCGGGCCTTGGTCGCCCACCTCGCCCATATCACCGAGCACCAGCAGGCGCGGCGCTGGTAGGTCGCGTAGCACGTCGATAGCGGCTTGCACCGAATCGGGGTTGGCGTTATAGCTGTCATCGATCAGGCTGATGCTGCGCCCGCCCCAGACCAAACTCAGCGCGCGCGAGCGGCCTTTGACCGGCACAAAAGCCTGCAAGCCGCGCTCGATGGTGGTCGGGCTGACGCCAGCGGCCAGCGCGCAAGCGGCGGCGGCCCAGGAGTTGCGCACATTGTGTTGACCGGCGATCGCCAAGCGGTAGTGCAAAACGCCGCTGGCCGCGCCCTGCCGATAGCGCGCTTGCACTGACCAGCCGCCGTCCTGCCACAGCGCGTGTTGGCCGTACACGCCGTCGCGTTCTTGCGCCGGTGCTGCTGCAAAACCCAGTACCTTAGTAGCCCTGTTTTGCTCCATCCAGCTGGCGGTATAGCGATCGTCCAATCCAAACACGGCGCAGCCGCTGGTGGGCAATGCTTGCAGCACGGCGCCGTTTTCGGTGGCTACCGCATCGACGGTGTGCATAAACTCCAAATGTTCGCGTTGTGCGTTGTTTACCAGGGCGATCGTGGCTTGTGCGATGGCGGCGAGTTGGGCAATTTCGCCTGGATGGTTCATGCCCAGTTCCAGCACCGCGATGCGATGCGTGGCGCGCAGGCGCAGTAACGTCAAAGGCACGCCGATAGCATTGTTCAAATTACCTTGCGTGGCCAGCGCTGCTCCATCGGGCGCATGCCGCTGCAAGATGGCGGCTATCATTTGCGTGACGGTGGTCTTGCCATTGCTGCCGGTCACTGCGATCAGGGGCAGCGTAAATTGTGCGCGCCAGGCCTGTGCCAGTTGGCCCAGTGCCAGGGTGCTATTTGCGACTTCGATGCGCGGTAGGCCTTGCGGGTACTTGCTGGCGGGTAAGCCGCCGTGGCAGAGCAGAGCACTGGCGCCGCACTCCTTAGCCTGGTGCAAAAAGTCATTTGCGTCGTATTTATCACCGCGCAGGGCGACAAATAAATCGCCGGGTTCCAAGGTACGGCTGTCGGTATGCACGCGCGTGATGTCGGTGCAAGGCGCGCCATGCAGCACGACCGGCAGGCCGTCGTTGGCTGCTTGCAGCCATTGCTGCACTTGTGCCAAAGTCATCAACGGCGCGCTCATGCAGCAAGCCTTTGTGCGCGCAGAGCCAGCGCAATGTCGGCATGGTCTGCATCAGAAAAAATGAATTTTTG
>CANJXV010000141.1 GCA_947478935.1 Comamonadaceae bacterium | reverse complement strand
CAGCCTGGGCAACGTGACGCGATGGCTGGCCGAGCAGGCAGAAAGCCTGGGCGTGGAAATATTCCCTGGCTTTACCGCCGCCGAAATTTTGTACACAGAGCAAGGCGCCGTTAAAGGGGTAGCCACCGGTAACATGGGTATTGGCAAAGAGGGCGACCCCGGAGACAACTTCCAATTGGGTATGGAATTACTGGGTAAATACACGGTGTTTGCAGAAGGTGCGCGCGGCCATCTGGGCAAGCAACTCATCGCCAAATACAAGCTCGACGCGGGTAAGGACCCGCAAAGCTTTGGCATCGGTATCAAAGAAGTCTGGGAGATCGACCCTAAGCGTCACCAGCCCGGTTTTGTGATGCATACCGCCGGTTGGCCCATGGACGAGATGACCTATGGCGGCGCATTTTTGTACCACCTGGAAGGTAACAAAGTTGCCATGGGCTTTATCACTGGACTGGGCTATACCAACCCCTACCTGAGCCCGTTTGAAGAATTTCAACGTTGGAAATCACACCCTAATGTGCGCTGGTACCTTGAAGGCGATGCGGCCAAAGGCGTTGCCCACGGCAAGCGCCTTTCGTATGGCGCGCGCGCTATCAACGCCAGCGGCCTGTCGTCCCTGCCCAAAACCGTGTTTCCTGGCGGCGCACTGGTCGGCTGCAATGCGGGCTATCTGAACGTGAGCCGCATTAAAGGCAGCCATGCCGCTATAAAAACCGGCATGCTGGTCGGTGAGGCAGCGTTTGATGCCGTTGTGGCAGGTCGCGAGCACGATGAGCTGAGTGCTTACCCGCAAGCTTTTGAACGTAGCTGGTTGCATGCTGAATTACACAAAGACCGCAACTTTAAAAACTGGTTCAAAAAAGGCCTGACAGTCGCCACCATCATGAACGGCGTGGAGCAATTTGTATTGCGCGGGCACATCCCCTGGACTCTGCACCGCGACAAGCCGGACCATGCGCACTTGCTGCCGGCATCGCAGTGCGAGCCGATTATTTATCCCAAACCAGACGGAAAAATTACTTTTGACCGCCTCTCCAGCGTGTTCATCAGTAACACCAACCACGAAGAGAACCAACCGGCGCACCTGACGCTCAAAGACGCCTCGGTGCCGGTGAACATCAATTTGCATAAGTACGCGGGCCCCGAGGCGCGCTACTGCCCGGCGGGTGTGTATGAGTATGTGAAAAACGACGACAACACCGACCGCTTACAAATCAACGCGCAAAACTGCGTGCACTGCAAAACCTGCGATATCAAAGACCCGACGCAAAACATCGTCTGGGTCACGCCCGAAGGCGGCGGCGGGCCTAACTACGCGGGCATGTAAGGCGTTATGCCCAACCTGCCTTTAGCCGAAGTGCCCGTCGTGGGCACTTGTTTTTTGTGGGCGGGGCCGCCTTGACGCAGCCAAGCGCGCCTGTACCGGCCAATCTTCCCCAATCCTTAGGCGCGCCTGGCGCGTCGAGCTTGCGCGTGCTAAGCATCATCCCGCCGATGACGCAGCTCAATACGCCCTACCCGTCCACCGCCTACCTCACCGGATTCTTGCGATCGCGCGGCGTGGATGCGGTGCAAGAAGACTTGGCGCTGGACTTGGTGCTGGCGCTTCTCACGCCGCAGGGTCTAGAGCAAGTGCATCAGGTCGCCAAGACGCTGGCGCCCAAACAATGCAGCACCAGCGTGCAGTGTTTTTTGCAGAACTTTGCGGATTACCAGAGCACGATTGCCCCAGTGATCGCATTTTTGCAGGGGCGTGATTCAACGCTCAGCCACCGGATCGCGGGGCGCGGATTTTTGCCAGAAGGCCCGCGCTTTGCCGCGCTCGATGTCTATGGCGACGGCGAGGCGCCGGACCCGCTGGCCTGGGCTTTTGGTACGCTGGGGCAAAACGACAAGGCGCGCCATTTGGCCACGCTCTACCTCAATGACCTGGCCGACGTGCTGCGCGATGCCGTCGATCCGCGCTTTGAATTTGTCCGCTATGGCGAGTCGCTGGCAGCCAGCCAAAGCAGCTTTGAGCCCTTGGCCCAGGCCCTGGCGCAAGCGCCTAATTTGATGGACACGGTCTTGCATGAATTGACGCTGGCCGCTTTGCAAAAACACCAGCCCGCTGTGGTCGTCCTATCGGTCCCCTTCCCTGGCGCTATGTACGGTGCGCTGCGTATCGCGCAAAGCATTAAGGCGCATAACCCCAAAGTGCGCATTGCTTTGGGTGGCGGATACGTGAACACCGAATTACGAACGTTGAGCGAGCCACGCGTGTTTGATTACGTGGACTTTGTCTGCCTGGACGCCGGCGAGCGCCCCTTGCTTGCGCTGCTAGAGCACCTGCAAGGCAAGCGATCCGCAGAACGCCTGGTGCGAACGTTTGTGCGCGAGGCAAGCAGCCACGCGGTGCGCCTGATGCAATGGCAAGAACCCGATATTGCGTTCGAGGACGTCGGCACGCCCACCTGGGACGGCCTGGTGCTAGACCGGTATTTGTCGCTATTGGACATGCTCAACCCCATGCACCGTTTGTGGAGCGATGGGCGCTGGAACAAGCTGACGATCGCCCAGGGCTGCTACTGGAAAAAATGCAGTTTTTGCGATGTCAGCCTGGACTACATTGGTCGCTACGAAACCGCCACTGCGCAGACGCTGGTGGACCGCATCGAAGCCATCGTGGCTGAGACAGGGCAAACCGGTTTTCATTTTGTCGATGAGGCCGCGCCACCTAAAATGCTCAAGGCGCTGGCGCAGGAACTACTGCGGCGCAAGCTGCCTATTTCCTGGTGGGGCAATATTCGGTTTGAAAAGAGCTTCACGCCACAGCTAGCCGAACTGTTGGCCCAAAGTGGCTGTATCGCCATGTCCGGCGGGCTAGAAGTGGCCTCAGACCGGCTGCTGGCCCTCATGCAAAAAGGCGTGACGGTGGAGCAAGTGGCGCGCGTGACCAAGGGCTTTTCAGAGGCCGGCATTTTGGTACATGCCTACCTGATGTATGGCTTTCCCACCCAGACAGTGCAAGAGACGGTAGACGCGCTGGAGTACGTGCGCCAATTGTTTGAAAGCGGCTGCATCCAAAGTGGATTTTTCCATCGCTTTACGTGTACCGTGCATTCGCCGGTGGGCTTGAACCCGGCGGCTTACGGCGTGGCACTGGAGGAAACCGCATTTGAAGGTTTTGGCCGCAACGACATTAGCTTTAGCGACCCGACCGGTGTGGACCACGGGCAACTAGGTTTGGGCCTGAAAAAAGCGATGTACAACTTTATGCACGGCTTAGGGCTGGAAGAAGATGTGCGCACTTGGTTTGATTTGGATGCTCCCTGCCCCAAGACGCGCATCAAACGTAATTCCATTACCCGCGCTTTAGCGCAGGCCCCATTCAATACTTGAAGGCTCTAGCCGTCTTACAGCGTGGCAACCGCAATTTCGCGCAAGGCGCGTTCAAACACCTCAACGGGCTGACCGCCGGAGATCAAATGGTGGTCATTGATGATGACCGCCGGTACTGCATGGATACCGGCTCGGCGGTAAAAGTCCTCCAGCGCGCGGACCTCGGTTTCGTATTCCTTGCTTTGCAAAATCGCGCGTGCCTGGCCAACTGGTAAGCCGGCCTGCGCCACGGCTGCGAGCAGCACCTCGGGTGATTCAATATTCTCTGCCCGCCCCTGGTAGGCCTCTAGCAGCGCTTTTTTCAGGGTGTATTGGGCGCCAGGGCGCCCAGTGTATTTGGCCCAATGCAGCAGGCGGTGGGCGTCCAAGGTGTTGTAAATCCGGCCTCGGCCTTCCGGGCTGAAGGTAAAGCCCACCTCTTCGCCCCGGCGGCGAATGGTGTCACGGATTTGCACCCGCTGCTCTGGCGTAGAGCCGTATTTTTCGGTCAAATGCTCGTCCAAATCCTGCCCGCCCGGCGGCATATCGGGGTTGAGTTCAAAGGGCTGGAACTGCATTTCCACCTTGATCTCGTCGCCCAGTCGTTCAATGGCCTGTTCCAAAGCGCCCAGCCCAACTGCACACCAGGGGCATGCGACGTCGGAGACAAAGTCGATTTTCATTTTGACGGACATAGGGTTCTCGCTTTCAAATGGTTAGGCCGATGGATGCGCTACAAATATATATATTTCAATAGGATGAGAGATATATTTAAAGTATTACTGCAAGTAAAAACTGTCCATCGCCAGCATGCCGTAGAGCACCTCGCGGCTCAAATAATGCGCCTTGCTTTGCCGACCACCCGCGCCCAGCGCAAAAAAGAGCGGCAAAAAATGGTCTTCGATGGGATGAGCGCGCTGGGCATGTGGAGCGCGCTGGCGGTAGTCCCACAGCGCTTGCATGTCACTGTGCGCAATCTGCGTCTCCACCCAACGCGAAAATTCGAGCACATAGGGGGCGGTGGGCACACCCGGCCCGGCAAACTCGCCCAGGTTGTGCGTCATGCCGCCAGACCCAATCAGCAAAACGCCCTGCTCGCGCAGTGATTGCAATGCCGCGCCCATGGCATAGACCTCGCGCGGGCCCGCGCGCTGGGGCAAGGCCACTTGCAGAACCGGCACTTGCGCGTCGGCAAACATATGCATCAAAGGCACCCAGGCGCCATGGTCTAAGGGCCGCTGCGCGTCCCCTACGGCATTGATGCCTGCTTGGCCCAACAGGTCGATTACGCGCGCCGCCAGCGCAGGAGCGCCAGGTGCGGGGTATTGCAATTGATACAAAGCCTCGGGAAAACCGCCAAAGTCGTGCAAAGTATCTGGTTGCGCGCTGGTCATCACGGCGGGGCTGCGCGGCATCCAATGTGGCGACATGATGACCACTGCCTTGGGCTGGGTCTCCAAGCCCTCAGCAAACGCCTGCAGAGCGGCGCCGCTAGCGCCAGGGTCTAGGGCAAATAGCGGTGCGCCGTGGGAAACATACAAAACAGGGGTCATCAAGTCCAACTAAAAAACTATCTTCTGAGGCAAAAATGCAACGTGCCTTTATTGCATCCCAGCCAGCCCGGCCACGGCCAGCGCGTAGCCATTGACGCCAAACCCACACATCACTGCTTTTGCTACCGTCGAAATATAAGAATGATGGCGGAACGCTTCACGCGCATGCACATTGCTGATGTGCAGTTCTATCAAGGTCACGCCTGTGCCTTTGATCGCGTCGTGAAGAGCCACACTGGTGTGCGTGTAAGCGCCGGCATTGAGCACGACTCCCGCTAAAGTGCCTGCCGCGTGCATGCGCCCGGCTTCGTGCAGGGCATCGACCAATTCACCTTCGTGGTTGCTTTGGCGGAAATCTAGGACAAAACCATTGGCCGCGCAGGCGCGCTCGCACAAGGCTTGCACGTCAGCCAAGGTTTGGCTGCCGTACACCTGCGGCTCGCGCGTACCCAATAAGTTTAGGTTGGGGCCGTTCAAAATCATCACGGTTTTCATGGGCGCTCCGGGGAAAGGTCGGGTGGCACGGGGGCAAGCATCAGAGGTCGGGCCGATACGGGCAATTGCAAGCGGCTATCAGGGTAGCTTATGCAAAGCACCGGGAACCTGTCCGCATTGCGCACGGTGCTGCAACACATGTTCCATCACCACCAGGGCCAGCATGGCCTCGGCAATCGGGGTGGCGCGTATGCCTACACAAGGATCGTGGCGGCCCTTGGTCACCACCTGGGTTGGGTTGCCTTGCACGTCCACGGTGTCGCGCGGCGTGATTATGGAGCTGGTGGGCTTGATAGCGATACTGACTTCCAAATCCTGCCCGGTGCTGATGCCGCCCAATACGCCACCGGCGTTATTGCTGGCAAAGCCGGTCGGCGTCAGCGAGTCGCCGTGCACGCTGCCGCGCTGCGCCACGCTGGCAAACCCGGCGCCAATTTCGACGCCTTTGACGGCATTGATGCCCATCATGGCGTAGGCAATATCGGCGTCTAGCTTGTCATACAAAGGCTGGCCCAGGCCTACCGGCATGTTTGTGGCGGTGACGCGGATGCGCGCGCCACACGAATCGCCGGACTTGCGCAACGCGTCCATATAGTCTTCCAGCGCCTGCACATCGGCGAGCGGCGCAAAAAACGGGTTGTGCGGCACATGATCCCAGCTTTCAAAGCCTATGGGCATGTCGCCTAACTGCGTCATGCAGCCGCGAAAATGGGTGCCGCAGTGGGCGAGCAACCACTTTTTAGCAACCGCACCGGCAGCCACCATGGGCGCCGTCATCCGCGCAGATGAACGCCCACCGCCACGCGGGTCGCGCAAGCCGTATTTTCGGAAGTAGGTGAAATCAGCATGTCCCGGGCGGAAGGTTTCCACGATGTTGCCGTAATCTTTACTGCGTTGATCTGTGTTCTGTATCAAGAGGGCAATCGGCGTTCCGGTGGTCTTGCCTTCGTACACGCCGCTGAGTATTTGTACTTGGTCAGGCTCTTGCCGCTGGGTGACGTGGCGACTGGTGCCAGGGCGGCGCCGATCTAGGTCACCCTGAATATCGCCCTCACTCAATTCCATGCCCGGAGGGCAGCCGTCAATCACGCACCCAATGGCCGGGCCGTGGGATTCACCAAAGTTGGTGACTGCGAAGAGGTGTCCAAAGGTGTTTCCGCTCATGGGGCGATTATCCCTGAGCGGCGGGGCGGCTTAATTGGCGGGCTTTGCGCCCTCTTCCTGCCCCGGCCAGTCGCGGATGTAGGCTTTGAGCATTTTGTTTTCGAAGTTCTGGCTATCCACCACAGCCTTGGCCACATCGTAAAAGCTGATCACGCCCAT
>CANJXV010000140.1 GCA_947478935.1 Comamonadaceae bacterium | reverse complement strand
CACGGGGGTCGGCGCCGGCCAAATTAGCGGCCAGTAGCTGGTGGACAGCGATACCCGTAGCTTATGCCCTTTGGGTATGCGGTAGGCCACATCATCCAATTGGATTTTCACGGTATATACCTTGCCGGGCTCCAGGGCCTGCGGGTGTTCGTGGCTGGCATCGCCGTGCAAATGCGTCAGGTTGGCTACCGCATAGGTCAGGCGCGACACCGCACCGTCGGGCCAGATGCTATTGAGCCGCACCGCCACATGCGCCACCGGCTGGTCCACGCTGAATTTCAGGGTCAGCACCGGCGCGCCCACCATATCGATGTCCTGGGCTAGCGGCGTACCGTCAAAGGTCAGCGAGCCTGAATCGTCCTGGCGCTGGTCGCCGGGAAACTCTGGCCCGAGCCAAATAATGCAGTACTCGCCACTGTCCGCGCCGGTGTGCTGCGGTGAGCTGATCGTTTGCTTGCCTGCCCCGGTTCGCTCTGCGCCCAGGCCGTCGGCGTTGAGGTGCAGGCGCTGCCCGTTTTGCTTCGTGTTAGGCCAGACGGTGTCGCTAACCCAGCGGCCAGCAATGTGGCTGATGCTGGCGCCGGGCCGCTGCACTTCCATGATGTAAGTGCGAAATGCCGGGTCCTGCTCTACGCCTGTTTGCGCGCCCTTAAGCCAGCGGTCCCACCAGCGCAGCGCCTCTTGCAAAAAGCCGATGCGCGGTTCGGGCACGGCAAAGTGCGGGTACTTATGCGCCCAGGGGCCGATGATGCCTTTGACCGGGCTTTGCAACGTACCCACCAGGCGCGGCACCGCATTGGTATAGGCATCGTTCCAGCCGCCAAAAGCCAGTACCGCCGCTTTGATGGCACCAATGTCTTCGTTGACCGAACCGCGCTTCCAGTAGGCATCGCGGTGCGGATGTTGCAGCCAGTCGACGGCCAGCAGCGGCTCGGTGTTCAGGCGCTCCAACCACATGGCACGCCATTGCTTGCCTACCAGTGCCGGGTCTGGTGGGCGCGAGGAATAGCCAAACATGGTGGCGGACCACCCCATATTTTCCGACAAAAGGCAGCCGCCTTTGTAGTGGATGTCATCGGAATAGCGGTCGTCGGTGGAGCACAGCGTGATGATGGCTTCCAAGCCTTCGGGCTGGCGCGCTGCCACTTGCAAGCTGTTAAAGCCGCCCCAAGAAATTCCCATCATGCCCACGCGCCCGGTACACCAGGGCTGCTGGCGCAGCCAGGCGATCACCGATTCGGCGTCTTGCAATTCCTGCTCGCTGTATTCGTCATGCATCAGGCCCTGCGAATCACCGTTGCCGCGCATGTCCACGCGGACGCAGGCGTATCCATGGCCGGCCAGATAAGGGTGGGTGAGGGCGTCGCGCACGATGGTGCCGTCGCGCTTGCGGTAAGGCAAATGCTCCAAGATGGCGGGCACCGGGTTCTTGGCGGCGTCTTTGGGTAGCCAGATGCGCGCGGACAGCTTAGTGCCGTCGGGCATGGGAATGATTTGGTGCTCGATCTCGCACACTGCGCGGGGGAATTTGCGTAGGGTTTTCATGGCGGCGACCTTAGCGCCGCCCTTGCGCCCTGTCAAATCGGGAAAACCAGACGTACCCGCCCGTCCTACGCACGGCCTTGCATGGCCGTCGCTTGCGTACCGGCAAAGCGCTGCGCCAACCCGTGGTGCAACGCCGCCAGCGTACCGGCCGGGCTGCGGTGGTCCAGCGGCGTGCAGCGCGGGCTTTGCCCCTGCGGGCATTTGAGGTAATTGGCTGGCCATACGTTTATGGGAGGTGGCGTGGTCACAATACGGGGTTTGGCTGGGCGGCCTGCGCCGCTCTGCGCCATATCTTCCCTAATTTGCATGAAGCGTTCATGAATCCAGTTTCCCCCCAGTACCTGATTGGCGTTGACACCGGCGGCACCTATACCGATGCCGCGATTATTGAAGCTGCCAGTCAGCGCGTAATTGCCACTGCCAAGTCCATCACCACCAAAGGCGATTTATCCCTCGGCGTGTCCGACGCCATTACCCAGGCCATTGCCGCTTTGCCCCAAGGCCTGCGGGCGCAGGACATTGCGCTGGTCTCGGTATCCACCACCTTGGCTACTAATGCGGTAGTGGAGGGCCATGGCAGCGCGGTAGGGGTTTTGCTGGTGGGTTTTGACGCCAGCATGGCTGAGCGCACCGGCATTACCAAAGCCTTTCCCGGCATGGCCATTGAGCGCATCAGCGGCGGCCATGACCACAATGGCGAGCAGGCCGCGCCGCTGGACCTGGACGCGCTGGACGAAGCCATAGAACGCATGGCGCCGCAGGTGGACGCGTTTGCGGTGGCCGCCGCTTTTGCGGTGCGCAACCCGGCGCATGAGCAATTGGTACGCACGCGCATCGTGGAGAAAACCGGCAAGCCGGTCACCTTGTCCACCGAGTTGTCCTCCAGCCTGGACGCGCCGCGCCGCGCGCTGACCGCGACGCTCAATGCCCGCCTGATTTCCCGCGTGACCCATTTAATCGACGCAGTGCAAAGCGCGATGGCGCAACTAAAGATTGAGTGCCCGCTGATGATCGTCAAAGGCGACGGCACGCTGGCGCTAGCGCACAGCGTGGCCAAGCGTCCCATTGAAACCGTGCTCTCCGGCCCGGCGGCCAGTCTGGTCGGGGCGCGCTGGCTCAGTGGCCTGGACAATTTTATTTTGTCGGACATGGGCGGTACCACCACCGACGTGGGTGCGCTGATCGACGGCCTGCCGCGCGTCAACCTGGACGGTGCCGAGGTGGGCGGCTGGCGCACCATGGTGCGGGCCATCGACGTGCGCACTATCGGTTTGGGTGGCGACAGCGAAGTGGCGCTGGCAGGCAACGGCCGCCTGGAAGTGAGGCCCCAGCGTATCGTGCCGGTCTCGCTGCTGGCGGCGCGTTATCCGCAAACCATTGCTATGCTGCAAGCGGACCTGGCCGATGTGGATGGCGGCAATTCTCTGCAAGGGCGGTTTGTGCTGCTGCCGTTTGGCGCCAAAGGGCCGCGCCTGTCGGACGAACTCTCGGCGCGCGAGAGCGAATTACTGGCTCAGGTGCGACCTGGGCCCACGCCTCTGCGCACGCTGGCCACATCTATGAACGCGCAGCGCGCGATTACTGCGCTGCAGCGCAAAGGCCTGATCCAAGTGGCCGGGTTCACTCCCTCGGACGCAGCGCATGTGCTGGACATGCAAGCTAACTGGTCGCGCGAAGGCGCTTACCTAGCCGCGCAACTGGGCTGCCGCTTGCGCGAGATGAAGATGCCGACGCAGGAGCGCACCCGCGCCTATGCGCACGCGGTGTGGAGCGAAACTGTGCGCCTGAGCGCGCGCGTAATTTTGGACACCGCGCTAGGTTTTAGCCTGCCCGATGATCGCATTAGCCAAGCGATTTGCAACGGCGAGTCGCTGGTGGGTCTGGCGCAAGTGAGTATCAAACCCTCGGTGCCGGTGGTCGCGGTGGGCGGGCCCGTGAAGGTGTTTTACGGCGAATTGGCGCGCCGTTTGGGCTGCGACGTGGTGTTCCCGCCTAACTGCGATGTGGCCAATGCCGTGGGCGCCGCCACGGGCGTGGTAGCCTATACCGCCGTGGTGGAAGTGCATGGCGACGGCAGCGGCGTATTTCGCCTCACTGGCGTCACCCGCACCCAAAGCTTTGGCAGTGCGCAAGCGGCTTTGCAAGCGGCCCATAGCGCTGCCGAGCAGGCGGCAGTTGCTGCCGTTAAAGGCATGGGCGCCGCGCAACCCGAGGTGGAAGTCTCCGAGCACAAAAGCTATTACCCCAATGCGGTGGACGACCGCGGGCTAATGCAAGCGGTAGTGACTGCGCGCGCAGTCGGGCGGCCCTAAGGAAGGTCTGCATGAGCCCCAAACCGTCATTGCAAGCTAACCTGTAGCTGACTGGAGCGAAGCGACTTGGCTTGGCGGCAAGCAACTGCGTTGGCCCTGGGAATCAATCATCTATGCATAGCGGCTTGGCTAGGCATCTGGCTTAGGTGAGGCGCTCGCAGCTTCCCTCGTCCTGCGAATGCAGTGGCGTCTATTGCGTTAGGTCAAGGTTTGCGCAATAGGCGAGCAAGCGCT
This sequence comes from Comamonadaceae bacterium, assembly GCA_947478935.1. Classification (GTDB taxonomy): domain Bacteria; phylum Pseudomonadota; class Gammaproteobacteria; order Burkholderiales; family Burkholderiaceae_C; genus Allorhodoferax. The sequence continues at coordinate 2,685 of CANJXV010000140.1, read as the reverse complement.
TGACAATTTGCCCCATTCCCCTGATACATTGAATTGGAACCTGGTGCTGCAGGGCATGCCGGGAGTGGTCTTGCCTGGCGCCATGCCATGACATCTCCTTGGAAGTGCAATGCGTTTGCAAATTCGTACCTCGCAGGCCGTGGGCCTGCTCGCGGCGGCGACCATTGCCGGCGCATTGCTCACCAGTGCATTTTTGCTCTGGTCCTTGCGCGAGCGCGAACTGGCCCACGCCAGCGGCGAAACCGCCAGCCTGGCGGCCATGTTTATCGAAGAAACGCGCCAGTCACTGCAAGGCGCGGACAAGGTATTGCAAGGCGTGCAAGAGCGTTTGGGCTCGGAGTTCGGCAGCACCATTGCGCTAGACAGCGACATGACCCATCTCTTGATGGCCACGCGGGTGTCGGGCATGCGCCAGCTGCATGCGTTGACCCTGGTCGATGCCGATGGCTATGTGGTCAATGCGTCCAACGACGTGCGAAATCTGACGCGCAATCTGTCAAATCAGGAATTTTTTAATGCCTTTTCTAAGGGCGGCCATAAAGGCTTTTTCATGGACAAGCCGCGGCGCGATGCGTCCAGTGGCTTGTGGCTGGTGCGCATGGCCCGGCGGCTCGAAAATGCCGACGGTAGCTTTAGAGGCGCGGTAGTGGCCGACCTGGACCTGGCGCGTTTTGAGGCCGTGTTAATGCAAGTGCACTTGGACTATGCGCGCCCTGTGGCGATTTACCAAGCCGATGGCACCTTGATGGCCAGCTACCCGCATCGTGAAAACGACCTGGGTGCGCTAGCGCTGGAGCTGATGGGTGCGCGCTTGCCCGCCGCGCAAGAGGGCGTACGCACCCTGGTGCATGAAAGTGGCGATGGCACGCGGCTGACGTTTGCTTTGGGCCGTCTGCCCGACTTTCCTTTGCTGCTAGGTGTATCGGACGACGAGAGTCAAAGCCTGGCCGCCTGGCGCGAGGTGGCAATACCGATTGCACTGGCCGCGGGCGTGCTATGTTTATATACCGTGTTTGTGGCATCTTTTCTCATGCAAAAGCTACGCCGCAAAGAGGTGCTTGAAGCGGCCCTGATCGATGCGCATGTGCGCTACCAGCACACGGTGGAGTCCGTAAAAGATGCGATCGTAGCTGTCGATAGTGCCATGCGGATCCAGCTGTTCAACCCGGCCGCTGAGGCCATGTTTGGCTATCGCGCGCAAGCGGTGATCGGGCAGCCACTGAGGCAGTTGCTGCCCGAGCGGTCCCGCGCGAACCACGATGCACAAATGGGCGCCTTCGCACACACCACCGAAGGGCCGCGCACTATGGCGGCGCAGTTAGAAATATTTGGCCTGCGCTGCGACGGCAGCGAGTTTCCGATCGAGTCCTCCATTTCTAAAACAGACATCGGTGGTCACATCCAAATGACAGCGGTACTGCGCGATGTGACGGCGCAGCGGCGCGCACGCAACGAGTTAACAGCCATGAACCAGGAACTGCGCGCCCTGTATGCCGGCCAGCAAACCGTGCGCGAAGAAGAGCGCGCGCATCTCGCGCGAGCTGCATGACGACCTAGGCCAGCAGCTGACCGGTCTCAAGCTCAGCCTGGCTTGGCTGGGCAACCGCGTCAAAGAAGGGCGCGGCGCAGAGCCGCACAGCGTGGACGATATGCGCCGCATGCTCGATACCGCTATAGCCTCGGTACGCCGCATATCGTCCGAACTCCGTCCGCAAATATTGGATGAGCTGGGCTTTGGCGATGCCGTCACCTGGCAAATCCGTGAATTTGCGCGCCACAGTGGTTTGCAATTGCATATGCATCTACCGGCGCAAGCTCGGGTGCACGACCCCGTGTTAGCCACCGCCTTGTTTCGTATCGTGCAAGAGGCTTTGAACAATGTGGTGCGTCATGCCGACGCGCGCAATGTGTGGGTTGATTTACAAACCGACGCGTCCGATTTGATCTTGCGCGTGCGCGATGATGGTCAAGGCATGGCCGCTACGTCGGGCCACTGCGGCATGGGCTTGAGCAGCATGCGCGAGCGGGCGCGCGCTGTGGGTGGCCGCTTGGAAATCGTCAGCGCGCCGGGCCAAGGTTGCAGCGTCACGCTGCGTTTGGCTTTGTCGGCGTTGCCTAGCATGCCCAGAGCCGCATTGCGTGAGGAGGTGACTGTATGAGCCCCTGGCAAGTGTTAGTTGCTGACGACCACGCCATCATCCGCGATGGCTTGCGCAAAATTTTGGCCGATACCCACGACTTGGTGGTGGCCGGCGAGGCCGCTAACGGCAATGCCGCACTGCAAGCAGTGCGCGAGCGCGACTGGGCGCTGGTGATACTGGACATTTCCATGCCGGGGCGTAACGGCTTGGAGCTGATCAAGTTGATCCGCCAGGCGCGGCCACGTTTGCCGGTGCTGATTTTCAGCATGCACCATGAAGCGCAGTACGCGGTGCGCGCCATACGCGCTGGGGCTTCGGGCTATTTGTCCAAAGAAAGCGATATGGATTTGCTGCTGCCAGCCTTACGCAAGCTGGTGGCCGGGGGCCGATATATCAGCCCCAAAGTGGCCGAGCTACTGGCCATGGATATGGCGCCGCACAGCGAAGACTTGCCCCATACCTCCCTGAGCGATCGAGAATTCGAGGTCTTTAGCCGCATTGTGCGCGGCACCAGCTTGACGGCGATTGCGCAGGAGCTTTCGCT
>CANJXV010000139.1 GCA_947478935.1 Comamonadaceae bacterium | reverse complement strand
TTGATGCGGTCGCGCAGCAGAAAAGCCAGCTGCAACACCACGTTTTTTTCTTGCGTGCCGCCAGGGCCGATGGCGCCTGGGTCCTCACCGCCGTGGCCGGGGTCCAGCGCGATGATGATCAGGCGGTCGGTACCAGTGAGCTGCGGGCTAGGTCCGATAAAAGCGCCAGGGCTGGCCGCTGGTTTGGCTGCTGTGCTGGTGGCCGATGCGCTGGCACCCGTCGCTGCGCTTGCCGTGTTGCTGGCAGCGGCAGCGGTATCGCTGGCCTTGTTGGCGGGCAACGGTTTACCGCTGATGCCGGCCAGGGTGCCACTGTTACCCGCCACTGCGGGTGGCAAGTCGTTGCGATTACTACGTTGCGCCACCAGATCGGCCAGTGGATCGGCCGGTTTACTGGCCGCAGGCGCGGGTACATGCTGGGCAATGAGGGCGTCAAGCGGGTCAATCGCTTGCAGCGGATACAGGTCTAGGACCAAACGGTGTTGGTAAGCAGCGATAGGCGGCAGACTGAATACCTGCGGGCGCACGCCTTGCTTGAGGTCAATCACCAAGCGCACCACCTCGGCGCTGTATTGGCCCACGCGGATACCTGCGATATTCGGATCGTCCTGCCGCACTTTAGCCACCAGTTCTTTGAGCGCCGGGTTCAGGCTGATACCTGCGATGTCCACGGCCAAGCGCGGCGGGTTGTTGACCATGCTTTGCGTGGCTTGTAGCGGGCTGTCCGACTCGATGGTGACGCGGGAATAGTCGGGCGCCGGCCAGATGCGCACATTGACGATGCTGGCACCGCGCACCATACCTGCGCCCAGGCACAGCACTACCGCCCCGCTTTGGATAAACACACGGCGTTTCATAAGGCCACACCTTCGGCGTCGGTCGGCCCAGCATGCAAAGTTTGCAAGGCTTGCAACAGCGCAATGCCGACGGCGCTTTGGGCCTGAAGTGCCACTGTACGGCTTTGGTCTGGGTTCACTTCCCAGCGGATTTCAAGATCCGGCAGCGGTAACGCACCGGCGGCTTTGTCTGGCCATTCGGCTAGCTTGAGGCCGGGGCTGGCAAAAATATCCCGAAAGCCCGCGTCTTCCCATTCGCGCGGATCGCTAAAGCGGTAAAAGTCGAAATGCCAGATGTCCAGGCCGGGCACGCTGTAGGGTTCGACCACTGTATAGGTAGGGCTTTTGACGCGCCCCTGCACCCCCAGCGCACCCAGCAAATGGCGCACCAGCGTGGTTTTTCCGGCGCCCAAATTCCCCTGCAGGCTGACAAAAGCATTGCGCAAGGCGGTCTGTTTGGCCAAATACTGTGCAAAGGCCTGTGTGGCGCTTTCGTCTGGCCAGCGCAGCATCAAAGGCGGGGTTTTTACAATCACAAGGTGAACCATCCAAACGCACAGACTAGCACCCCGCAAGCGGCGGCGCTGGACATAGCGCAGTTGCAAGCTTGGGGGCAGGAGCTGGGATTCTCCCAAATCGGCGTGGCGGGTGTGGATTTGGGTAGCGCCGAGCCTGGTTTGCTGGCTTGGCTGCAGGCCGGTTTTCACGGCAGTATGGACTATATGCAGCGCCATGGACTCAAGCGGTCGCGGCCCGCTGAGCTGATTCCCGGCACCTTGAGCGTGATCACCGCGCGTATGGATTACCTGCCGCGCAGCACCGCGCACAACTGGCAAAGCATAGAGATGGACCGTTTGCAAAGCCCTACCACCGGCACCGTGGCTTTGTATGCGCGTGGGCGGGACTACCACAAGGTCTTGCGTAGGCGCTTGCAAACTTTAGCCGGGCGCTTGGCTGCCCATCTGGGGCCGCTGGGCCATCGCGTATTTACCGATTCCGCGCCGGTGCTGGAGGCCGAGCTGGCCACCCGCAGCGGCCTGGGCTGGCGTGGCAAGCACACCTTGGTCTTGCACCGCGAGGCGGGCTCGCTATTTTTTCTGGGGGAGATATTTGTCGATGTGGCGCTGCCGCCCACGCCGCCAGTGGAGCCGCATTGCGGTACTTGCAGCGCCTGTATCGATATATGCCCCACGCAGGCCATCGTCGCGCCTTACCAGCTGGATGCCAGACGGTGTATTTCGTATTTAACGATTGAGCATGCAGGAAGCATCGATGAGCAACTACGCCCTTTAATAGGCAACCGCATTTACGGCTGCGATGACTGCCAAAGCGTATGCCCTTGGAATAAATATGCGCGCACCAGCCGCGTGCCGGACTTTGACGAACGCGCGGGGCTGAACGGGCAGTCGCTGGCGAGCCTGCTGGCTTGGAGTGAAACCGAGTTTTTGCAGCGCACCGAAGGCAGCGCTATTCGCCGCATTGGCCATGTGCGCTGGCTGCGCAATATCGCGGTGGCGGCAGGCAATGCTTTGCGCACCATGGATGCGTCCGCACCCGCTTTGCGCCGCGCTTTGGAGGCGCACTTGGGTCACGACAGTGAGATCGTGCGCGAACATGTGCGATGGGCTTTGATGCAATGCGCTGCAGTGCCCTGTGCAGTGCCCAAAGCTTAAAAATAAATGTTTAAGCCCACATAGCCACCGCCACCGCTGCGAAAAGCCAGACGCTGGCCCACCAGGGTGTCGCCCTGGGTGCCATACAGCAGGCCTGTCACACCTACTTGCGGGCTAAGCCGATATTCGCCTTTGACGCTGGCAAATACATTGCCTTGGTTGAGTGTGATGCGGCCAGAAAGCGTAGTGGCATCCCATGGTTGATGGAGTCCCAAATTTATGTCCGTCCCTTGGTCCTGGCCAATCGCATTGCGCTCCAGGCCTAGCGTCCACATTGCGCCGCTGCCAAACGCCAGCGCCACATCGCCGCCCAGGGATACGCCTCGCTGATTCAGGTAGCTGGAAAATTCAGGCCAATAGATAGTGAAGTCTTGTCCTGCGCCAGGCATGCTGCCAGTCCAATGCAAGGGCGCGATAGCGTTAGTTGCATCACCGTAATGCAGCAGGGTGCGGGCACTAGTCCACATGCCATTAGACAGCAAGGCTGCCAGTAGCTGGGTTTGTTGAATGTCTTTTTTGTGGGTCTGGATGCCTTGCGCTGCCAGGTCTTGCACATAGGCAGACGGGTCGCCGCCAATGCGCTCGTCCATTTCAAAATACACTGGGCTGAACCACTTGTTGACGGTGTAGCCCAAGGCTTGCGTGGGAGACTTATCCCCGTGCAGCATGGATGCATAGCTATGCCAGGCGAAGAAACTATGCAAATTAAGTCCTGCAGCATCGACTTGTGTACGTGCGCTGATCGAATTGGGAATTCCGCCCCAAGAGACACCAACGCCTCTGCGGGAAAGGTCTGTGATCTGCCGTGGGTCAAAAGCCATGACCGCCAGATTAGCCAAATATGGCGACGCGGTGATGGGATTGCCATCATCGATTCCGACCTGTACATTGGCCAATTGCAGACGCATTGCGCTTTCTGCATGCGCGTATTCATGCAGCACATAGGCATTGGCAAATTGCAAGCGAAAAGTAAGAAATGCGTGTGCGCCCAGTGCGAAAAGGCGGGCCGGCTCCTCCAAGTCCTGGGTTGTGCATACCGCCCATTGTCGGCTGAGTTCCAGCACGGCGCTGAGGTTATCCTGGTACAGACTGGACACGAAGGTCTGCCCATGGTTGTCGAACTGCAGCATGTGCGGGCTGATGGCGAGCTTGTTTCCGCTCGGTACGCAGTCTTGCGCTCGGACATGCAAAGCGGCGCATACCGTTATTGCTATCGACAGCCATCGTCCCAATTTGGTCATAACTTTCTCCTTTTTGTAAGCAAGGTGTGGTTATACATAACTTTATAACAATGATAATCAAATTAGTAATTAATTGAGCGAAGTGCAGCTTGCGATTTACCCGTACCTTGGGGACTGGCTGCGCAGTGAAGTCTGCGCTGGAGTACCTCATTTAGCGCAGTATCAAGCGCCGTAAAGTGGCAGCAAAATGCCCAGAGAAAGCCCCAGGCTGCCCATCCCAAGCAGAGTAGAGGCGGTGATCAGGGCGCCGACATAGCCCCCGTCATAGCCCATTTTGGCGGCCAGCACATAGCCGCTGGCGGCGGTGGGCACGGCGGCGAAGGTGAGCAAAATGGCTGCGTGCGCCGGTGACAGTTGGAGCGTAAAAGCAAGGCCCAGCGCAACCAGAGGCAAGAGCACATGGCGGATGCTCAGTAACGCAACGCCTAGCACCTTAGCGCGCGCCAGTGACTGCAATTGCATACCGGCCCCTGCAGCCATTAAGCCAAGTGCAAGCGAGGCTGCCCCGATACGCGCTACCGTGGGCTCTAACCAGTGCGGCAGTGACAGGCCCAGCAAATTAGCCGCCAGGCCGGTCGTAGTGGCGATGATCAAGGGGTTGCGCAGCAACTCGCGCCCAAAGCCGCGCTCGCTGCCGCGCGCCATGGGCCAGACTGCTGCGACATTGGCCATGGGCACACAAAATCCTATCAAGACGGCGATAGAGAGCAGACCTGCTGGGCCACCGAGGCGTTCTGCCAGGGCCAGGCCGATAAACGAATTAAACCGGAAGCCCACTTGCGCCGCAGCGGCATGTTCGCGCGGGGCAATGTGTCTGGACAAGCCTGGCAGATAGGGCAGGCTGTAGGCCAGCGCTACGCCACTGGCTACTACACCCAGGCCGCCGGCTAACAGCCGCGAGGCATCGGCCAAATCTAGCGGACTTTTGATAATGGAGTGGAACAAGAGCGTGGGGAACAGCAGGTAATAGACCAACCCATCCACTTGGCTCCAAACGCTACGGTTCAAGGCGGTATGGCGGCAAATCAAGTAACCCAGCAGAATCAGAGAAAACTCGGGCAGCAAAAGTAGGGCATAGCTCACCGGGTCGAGGATACCAGTGCAATAAAGGGCAACTGTTGGTCGTTTATCCGCATGCCGGGCACACGCGCCCTAGTGGCTTTAGCGGGAAGGTGGCGGCTTCGTTGTAGTATTGCCGTTTCCCACCTAGGCCCTTGCGCTTGGCAGCGGCCCCTGATCCACTGGAGTTTTCTATGCAGCGTCGCCCCCTACTCCTATCCACTTTTGTCTTCAGTGCCCTGGCAGCGTCCAGCGGCGCCTGGGCGCAGGCCTATCCGAACAAGCCGGTGAAACTACAAGTGCCATTTGCCCCCGGCGGCACCACCGACATCGTGGCCCGCGTGATTTCCGAGGCCATGGGCAAAGCGCTGGGGCAGAACGTGGTGGTGGAAAACAAGGCGGGTGGCGGCGGTGTGATCGGCGCAAACGAAACCGCCAAGTCTGCGCCCGATGGCTATTCGTTAGGTATGGCCACGGTGTCCACGGTTGCGGCCAACCCGGCTATCAACCCCAAGATTCCGTACAACGCGCTGACCGATTTCACCCCCATCATCAACGTGGCGGCCACGCCCAATGTGATTGCAGTGCATCCCAACTTCCCCGCCAAAGACTACAAAGGTTTTGTGGCTGAGCTGAAAAAGCATCCAGGTCAACACTCATACGCTTCCTCGGGCACGGGCGGCATCGGGCACTTGCAAATGGAGTTGTACAAAAACCTGGCCGGTGTGTTTGTGACCCACATCCCCTATCGTGGCGCGGGCCCTGCGCTCAATGACACCGTCGCCGGTCAGGTGCCGATTATTTTTGACAATATGCCATCGGCATTGCCTTTCATTCAGGCTAACAAACTGGTAGCCATCGCAGTGGCCGCGCCGCAGCGCCTGGCGCAACTGCCCCAAGTGCCGACCTTCAAAGAAGTGGGCTTAGAGCCCGTGAACCGGATGGCCTTTTACGGTATTTACGGTCCCAAAGGTTTACCCAAAGACGTGGTGGACAAGGTCAATGCGGCAGTGCGCAAAGCGTTAGAAGACCCGTCGGTGCGCAAGCGTATCGAGGACACAGGCTCCATCATCATTGGCAACACGCCCGAGCAATTTGCCGAGCAAATGAAGGCTGAATATGCGGTCTACAAGCAAGTGGTAGAGACGTCCAAGCTCGCCCTCGATTGAGTTTGCCGAGCCCGCCTGCCAGCGCTGCCGCAATATCTGCGGGCGATGCGTCTATCGACGCATTTGTCGATGCGCTTTGGCTGGAAGATGGGCTAGCGATTAACAGCTTGCAGGCCTACCGGCGCGACCTGGTCAAGCTGCAAACCCACCTGCAAGGCGCGCCGCTGACGACTTGTTCGCAATGGCAATTGCAGCAGTACTTTGCAGCACAGCACGCTGGCAGTAAGGCCACAACGGCCAACCGGCGCCTTACCGTTTTTAAACGTTATTTCCGCTGGGCACTGCGCCATGGGCTGGTGCAGCAAGACCCGACGCTGCAACTGCAATCGGCCAAGCAGGCGCTGCGGGTGCCCAAGACATTGAGTGAAGCCCAAGTAGAAGCCTTGCTGGCCGCCCCCGATGTGGCGAGCGACATCGGCGTGCGCGACCGCACTATGTTGGAGCTTATGTACGCCAGCGGCCTTCGGGTGAGCGAATTGGTCAGCCTCAAGGTGTTTCAGTTGGGGCTGAACGACAACGTTTTACGCGTAATGGGCAAGGGATCGAAAGAGCGTTTGGTGCCCTATGGCGAAGTAGCAAGCCAGTGGCTGCGCGATTACCTGGGCCGCGCGCGCGAGGCCTTGCTGGCGGGTAAACAGACCGAGGCTTTGTTTGTGACCACGCGCGGTACCGATGCGGGTAGCGCCATGACGCGGGTGATGTTTTGGATGTTGGTCAAAAAATACGCGCTGCTGGCAGGGATCCATGCGCCTTTGTCGCCCCACACCTTGCGCCATGCATTTGCCACGCATTTACTTAA
>CANJXV010000138.1 GCA_947478935.1 Comamonadaceae bacterium | reverse complement strand
CGTAGTGCTTGTCGGCGGCGAATGCGCGTACCGACTCTTCCACCTGGCTGCGAAAGGCCTCGTCGCTCATTTCCAGCCGGTCCACGCCGATGAGGGCGAAGTTGTTGGGCAAGAGATTCGTGCGCGCTAGGTTGTACAGCGCGGGCATGAGCAAGCGCTTGGTGAGGTCGCCACCAGCGCCAAAGATGACAACCGTGCAGGCCGGTGCGCGTTCGCCATGCGGCGTTTTTTCGTGTTCGATGTCTTGTGCCACGGGTGCTCCTTATGCTTTGCCGGGTTCTTTGTGGCCGCCAAACTGCTTGCGCATGGCCGAGAGCACTTTCTCCGCAAAAGTGTGTTCTTTGCGCGAGCGAAAGCGGGTGTACAGGGCGGCGGTAAGCACGTCGGCGGGCACGGCTTCTTCGATGGCGGCCTGGATGGTCCAGCGGCCTTCGCCTGAGTCTTCCACGTAGCCCGAGTAGGAGGCCAACTCTGGGTCTTCGGCTAGCGAAATAGCTGTTAGGTCCAGAAGCCATGAAGAGACCACGCTGCCACGGCGCCAGAGTTCGGTGATGTCCGCTAGGTTGAGGTCGTAGCGGCGCTCGGCGGGGATGCTGTCCTGATTCACGCCCTTCAGAATGTCCAGGCCTTCGCCGTAGGCCTGCATCAGGCCGTATTCGATACCGTTGTGCACCATCTTGACGAAGTGGCCCGAGCCGGCGGGGCCGGTGTAGAGGTAGCCGTCTTCGGCGGTGGACTTGCGGCCTTCGCGGCCCGGTGTTTTTTCGATGGTGCCTAAGCCAGGCGCCAGAGTTTTGAAAATGGGGTCCAGGTGGTCAAACGCGGCTTTGTCGCCGCCAATCATCATGCAATAGCCCCGGTCCAGGCCCCACACGCCGCCGCTGGTGCCCACGTCGATGTAACGGATGCCTTTTTCGGCCAGCGCCTTGGCGCGGCGCACATCGTCCTGGTAATTGGAGTTGCCGCCGTCAATGATGGTGTCGCCGGCTTCTAGTAAGCCGGACAAGGTGTTGACCGTCGCCTCGGTGATAGCACCTGCGGGCAGCATGACCCACACCGCGCGCGGTTTTTGCAGCTGGCTGATGAAGGAGGCCATGTCCTTGCTGGGGGTCGCGCCCTCGGTGGCGAGTTGGGCCACGCTGGCGGAATTGGTGTCATACACCACGCACTTATGGCCGTTGCGCATGAGCCTGCGCACGATGTTGCCGCCCATACGTCCCAAACCAATCATTCCTAGCTGCATAGTGTCTCCAATTCTGTGTAAATCGCGTAAATCGCAAAAAATAGGGAAAACGATTATGGTACGAAACCGTGGCAACTTACTCCCGGCGATACCGAGTTAGTGAAAAAACCAGGCTTCGGACCTCTCTTGGAGCGGGCAGTTTGACTGCTAATCGGACAATTAGCGCGACAGCTTTGCATAGGAAGGCAATATCGCCTCCATCTGACTTATTATTAAAAATAAAAGAAATTTAAAATTGAAAAAAATGAAATAAATGATAGTATTCAAGCTCCAGTCTGCACGGAGCTCGCTTCTGTCATGCAAAAACCCACTCACTGCCAGGTACTCGGTATTACCAGCGGCCAGCCAGGGGTGGGTAAAACCACGGTATCGGTCAACCTCGCGGTCGCCCTGCACGACATGGGCTACGCGGTGATGATTCTGGATGCCAACTCCAGCGTTCACAATGCGCAAACCGCGCTTGGAACTGTCTGCCCCTTCCACCTCGGCCATTTTTTAAATGGCGACAAGTCCCTACGCGAGATCATCTTGAAGCGCCGCTACGGCATCAATTTAATCGCCGGCGCCTCCACCATTGAGGCGATGACCACGCTCAATCCATCCAAAGCGTCCAGGGTGCTTAAGCAGTTTGGCGACATGGAAAGCGAGCTCGATTTTCTAATTGTCGATATGCCGCCGGGCACCGAGCAGTCGGTGCTGTCCTTTATGGCTAGCACCAGCCGCCGCATCATTGTGGTGCGTAATGACCAGGCCGGCGTGACTGATGCCTACGCGATGATCAAGGTGTTGTGCAGCGACTTCAAGCTCGATGAGATTCACATCATCGTCAACGGCGTGACCACCGAGGCTGAAGGCAAAAAAATGTTTGATGTGCTGGACAAAATCAGCCAGCGCTTTTTAACGAGGGCGCTGCACTACCTTGGCAGCGTGTCTCACGATGAACTCATCGTTGAAGCGGGCCAACGCAACTTTTCCGTAACTGAGTATGCGCCCACCAGCCGCGGCGCACGTGATTTCCGCCAAATCGCCAGCAATACCAGCCACCTGGCTCTACAAAAATTTGTTGAAGGCGGGATAGAGCACTTTATTCAGCGGCTGCTGCATTTGCACGACCTGACCGCTGAAACGGCTTAGGGCGTCTTCTGCGCAACCAGACTCATCGGCCCGCCCTTGCGTAAAGGCGTAGGTCATCGCTTGACGTAATTCGACCCACCCTCTCGGGTTGCCCTTTATCCACACCGGATCGCCAGCACAAAGCCTGGCTAGCTTGTTTGCGCCATGTCAATTAGAATGAATTAGTCAATTTTATTCATAAAAAATGTCAAATTCAGGCAAACACGACCATTCCTCCACCAAGTTGGGGACTCTTATTCTGGGCGCTTTAGGCGTTGTTTTTGGCGATATCGGCACCTCACCGCTGTACGCGCTTAAGGTATCCGTAGAAGCTGCGGGAGGCGCGGCCGGTGCCGACATTTCGCACACGGTATTGGGCGTGTTATCGCTCATCAGCTGGGCGTTGGTGCTGGTGGTGATGATTAAGTATGTTTTCATCATCATGCGCGCGGACAACAAAGGCGAGGGCGGTATTTTTGCGCTTACCTCGCTGGTTTCGGCTGGAATTCGAGAGGGTTCTAGCCTGCGCTGGATCGTCACGTTGGCCGGCGCTTTGGGCGCCGCTTTGTTTTTTGGCGACAGCATGATCACCCCGGCCATCTCGGTGCTCAGCGCAGTGGAAGGCTTGAAGGTGCTTTCGCCGGACCTAGAGCCTTTCATCATTCCGATTTCACTGACCCTGATATCCGCCTTGTTTGCCGTGGAGCGCTTTGGCACCGGCAAGATCGGGATTGTGTTCGGGCCCATCATGTTGGTCTGGTTTATTTGCCTGGGCGTACTCGGTTTGACCGAAATCGTGCAACACCCGGTCGTTTTTGCGGCGCTGAACCCTTGGGTAGGCATCAGCCTGCTGGCGGAGCATCCGGGTATTTCGATCGCGATTTTGGGCTCGGTGGTGCTGGCGGTGACCGGTGGCGAGGCTTTGTACGCGGACATGGGCCATTTCGGGCGCCAGCCGATTCAGCGTGGCTGGTTGTTTTTGGTGTTTCCGTGCCTGCTGCTCAATTACTATGGCCAGGGCGCATTGCTGATCAGCGACCCGAGCGCGTTGGACAATCCGTTTTATCGCCTCGGGCCGGACTGGGCGCTGGTGCCTATGTTGATTCTGGCTTCGATGGCCACCATCATCGCCTCGCAGGCGGTGATTTCCGGCGCGTTTTCCATTGCCACCCAAGCGGTGCGCCTGGGCTATATCCCGCGCTTGCGCGTGAAGCACACCTCGCCCGAAGAAATGGGCCAGGTCTATGTGTCCAAGATCAACATCTTGCTGTTTGTGGGCGTGGTGGTGCTGGTGCTGGGCTTTAGAAGTTCGGAGCATTTGGCCTCGGCCTATGGCGTGTCGGTGACCGGCGCGATGGCGATTGACACCATACTGGCTGGCTTTTTGATGATTGCGATTCGTGGATGGAATAAGTGGATGTTTATCCCCTTGTTTGTGGCTCTGTTCGCTATCGACATGGTTTTTCTGGGCACCAACTTATTCAAGTTCTTCGAAGGCGGTTGGTTGCCCGTCAGCGTCGCTGCGGTGTTGATGCTGGTGATGGTGTCCTGGATCACGGGGCGCGAGCGCTTGCTTAAAGCGCGCTGGGAATCGGCCACCGAGCTCAAGCCCTTTTTGGACGGTCTGAACGGTCGCCTGCCCCAGCGCGTGGCGGGCACAGCGATTTTCATGGTGCCGCATTCGAACATCGTGCCAGTGTCTTTGCTGCACAACATGAAGCATAACAAGGTGATCCATGAGCGGGTGATCCTGATGCATATCCAAACCCTGAACGAGCCCTATGTGGGCGACAGCGATCGGGTGACCATTGAGCATCTGGACCACAATTTCCACGCGGTAGAGGTGCGCTTTGGCTTTATGGAAGACATGCACGTGATGCGTGCCGTGGCCTTCCTGCGGGCGCGTGAGTTCCACTTCAGTCTGATGGAAATTTCCTTCTTCGTGGGCAAAGAGCAGGTCATCGCCACGCAATCATCACCACTCCTGATGGCGCCGTTTATTTACATGCACCGCTCTATGCAGGGCGCGTCTGAATACTTCAAAATTCCGCTGGAGCACGCCATAGAGCTAGGCGGCTACGTCGAGATTTAAGCCGCTGCGCCACAGGGCGTCAAGCTCTAAAGCAGTGCCCGGTGCGGGCCTGGGCGTGCTAAGCCAGGGCGGGCGCCTTCAAAAAATCACGCAGCGCATCCAGCGCTTGGTCGGGCGCTTCTTGCAAGAGGGAATGCCCGGCTTTGAGCGTGACCACTGTGCCGTGGCCGGCATGGGCAATCAGCGATTTGGCGCCCTGCGGCGGCGTCATCTGGTCGCTGGCACCGAGCAAAAACAAGGTGGGGCATTGCACTTGCGCCATGGCCTCCTCGCCCCGCGCATAGCTGTCGCAGGCTTTAAAGCTGCGGTAAAACACATTAGCCTGGCGGTTGCTGCCCAGCACACGGTGCATCAGCGCTTTGTTGGTGCCGTGCAGCCAAGTGCCTGGCCCCATCAGCGAAGGCGGCGGCGCCATCATCGACAGCGAAAAGGTATTGACCATGTCGATGCCTTTGGATTGCGCGTTTTGCGCCGCGTCCAGCAGGGCGGGGGACACGCGCATGGGGTAGGCCGTGCCCACCATAACCAAATGGCTGACCCGCTCGGGCTTTTGCGCCGCCACTTCCAGGGCGATTAACGAACCCATGCTGTGGCCGACAAGCGCCGCTTGCGCGATCTCTAGGGCATCGAGTAGCCCGATGATGCTTTGGGCTGCTTCTTCGACAGATTCGGGCGCGTTGCCGCCACTTTTGCAGTGGCCCGGCAGGTCGAGAGCCAGCACGTTGTATTGGTGGTTGGCCAGGTAGCGGCTCTGCAGACCCCACACGCTGTGGTCGTGCAGCGCCCCATGGATAAAGATGACGCTGGGCAATTCGGGCTTGAATGGCTTGCCTGCGGTGTAGGCGTAGAGCGGGGCATTGTTGACGGTGATCAGCACGGTGCGTTCTTTCTGGATAAGCGGGCGTTTGCGTGCATTGTGCCTAATTGGCTGGCAGGCACCCTGCGCAGGGCGGGCGCCGCTTTGGCCGATTCAAGTGCGACGCCCGCATCGGGTATAGCTCGCAAGCGCTCAGAGGTGCTAACCCGTGCACAATCTGCGTATGTCGACATTGTCCCTACCAGAACCCGTAGATGTAGTGGTCATCGGAGCGGGCGTAGTTGGCCTGGCCGTGGCGCGCGCTTTGGCGCTGGCAGGGCGTGAAGTATGGGTGCTGGAGAGCGAGTGCCGCATAGGCAGCGGCATCAGCGCACGCAACAGCGAGGTAATTCACGCCGGTATTTATTACCCGCAAGGCTCACTCAAAGCGCGCCTGTGCTTGCAGGGAAAGCAGATGCTCTATGCGTACTGTGCGCAGCGCGGTGTGGCCCACCGTCGCTGCGGCAAGTTGCTGGTAGCCACCGGCCTTGCCCAAATGGCAGAGTTGCAACAAGTGCAGGCGCGTGCCCTGGCCAATGGCGTGGATGACTTGCAATTGCTCAGTGCCGCAGAGGCGATCGCCTTAGAGCCCGCGCTGCAATGCCACGGCGCTTTGCATTCGCCTAGCACCGGCATCGTGGACAGCCATGGCCTGATGCTGGCGCTACAAGGGGACCTGGAAAACGAGGGTTCGCAAGTGGCGCTCAAAACTGCGGTGGAGAGGGTGGCCCTGTCGCAAACGAGTAGGCACCAAGTGTGGACGCAAGATGGCACTTGCCTGGCTGCCCGAGCGGTGGTCAACGCTGCAGGCCTGTCCGCTCCAGCGCTAGCGCGGCGCTTCGAGGGTCTGACGGCGCACTATGTGCCGCAGCCATTTTTTGCCAAAGGAAACTATTTTTCGCTAGCGGGAAAAGCGCCGTTTCAACGCTTGATTTATCCGCTGCCAGAACCCGGCGGCCTGGGCGTACACCTGACGCTGGACTTGGGTGGACAGGCCAAGTTCGGCCCGGATGTGCAGTGGGTCAGCGATGCCACTGACTACGCCGTGGACCCGGCGCGTGGCACAGCTTTTTATGCAGAAGTACGCAAATACTGGCCCGCTTTGCCCGATGGTGTCTTGCAAGCAGACTACTGCGGTATTCGCCCCAAAATCAGCGGGCCGGGTGAAGCGAACGCGGACTTTTGCGTCCAAGGCCCGCAAACCCACGGCGTGCCGGGGTTGGTGAATTTGTTCGGCATCGAGTCTCCGGGTCTGACCAGCGTACTGGCCTTGGCGGAGATGGTTAAGCACATGCTCCAATACAAGTAAGACTGCGCCAGCACCTTGCGCGAGATCCGTTCTGCGATGGGATGCCGGTAGACCTTTAGGCCTTCGTCTACACGTCTGTTTTTAGGCCGCTTTTTCTGCCGCTTTCAAGGCTTTTTTCAGATCATCGAGTAAATCGTCAGGGTCTTCCAAGCCGATGGACAAACGAATGGTTCCTGG
>CANJXV010000137.1 GCA_947478935.1 Comamonadaceae bacterium | reverse complement strand
CATGATGTACGCCAGACCGGACCTGATGCACCGGATTTTGGCTATCAATGCGGACGCGGTCGCCGCCTACCTCAATGCCCAGATTCAGGCGGGCGCGCAAGCAGTGATGATTTTCGATAGCTGGGGAGGGGTGTTAGCCGACGGCGCATTTCAAAAGTTCAGCCTGGCCTATACCGCACGCGTGCTGGGCCAGTTACAGCGACTGGGGCCGCAAGGCCAAGTGATTCCGCGTATCGTATTTACCAAAGGCGGCGGGCTGTGGATGAAGGAAATGGGCGAGCTAGATTGCGAAGTGCTTGGCTTAGATTGGACTATGAATTTGGGCACAGCACGCACACTCGTAGGCGGCGCTGCGGGCGGGCCTGGCAAGGCGCTTCAAGGCAATATCGACCCTCTGGTGCTGTTCGCACCGCCACAAAGCGTTGCGGACGAAGTAAGGCGTGTGCTGAACAGTTTCGGGACAGCACACCAAGGCGCGGGTCTGGCGCCCAGCCTGATTTTCAACCTGGGCCATGGGATCAACCAATTCACGCCGCCGGAACACGTGGCCGCACTGGTCGAAACGGTGCATTCGCATTCGCGCACCCTTCGCACCTAAATTCGACTTTACCTTAGCGTTTAACCGACGTTGCGTTTGCTACGGGATACATCCACGCCCAGTTGCTTTAACTTGCGGTACAGATGGGTGCGTTCCAGCCCTGTCTTGTCGGCAACCCGCGTCATGGACCCCATCTCTTTGACCAGGTGGAACTGGAAGTAGGACCGCTCAAAATCGTCTTTTGCTTCTCGTAAAGGGCGGTCTAAGTCAAAGGCCTGGTTGGCAACCGGTGTCTGGCTGTCGTCCGCAGCTTCGGTAGCCGGTTTTCCCGTTGACGACGCCTGCATGGCGCGAAGCAAACGAGGATCGCGCTGTTGCGCCAAGCTCTTGGCCAAACCCTGCTCTACTGCTTTGAGCAATTTCTGCAATGTCACCGGCTTTTCCAGAAAAGCCATAGCGCCTATCTTGGTGGCCTCCACAGCAGTTTCGATCGTTGCATGCCCACTCATCATGATGACAGGCATCGTCAACAAGCCCGTGCTGGCCCATTCTTTGAGCAAAGTGACGCCGTCAGTATCGGGCATCCAGATGTCCAGCAAGACCAGGTCAGGGCGTTCACGCAAGCGCGCCGCGCGGGCCTGCGCGGCGTTTTCCGCCAGCTCTACCGCATGACCCTCGTCATTGAGAATCTCAGAAAGCAGATCCCGGATACCGTGTTCATCATCGACGACCAATATGTTTGCCATGGTTATGCTGCGTCCGAAATAGTAGTTTCCAAATGTTTGACGTTTGCCACACAGGCCAATGATAACGAGACTTGAGCACCAAGCACCAAAGCACCATTTATCCGATTGCTAATCTCGATGCGACCACCATGGTCATCGGCGATTTTCTTAACCACGGCAAGACCCAGCCCGGTGCCACTGCGCTTGGTGGTGACATAGGGCTCGAAGGCGCGCTTCAAAATGTGCTCGGGGAAACCTCCACCCTGGTCCAGGACTATCAGCCGCACCCGCCCGGAGCTGGCCATAAATTGGGTACGTACCACCATTTCCGTTGCTTGCGGCGTGGTGCCATCTGGGCCCGGTATGGCCTCTTCCAAGTGCAGCGAAGTCGCATCCAATCCGTTTTGCAAAAGGTTATGTAGCACCTGCCGTAACTGCTGCGGATCGCCCAGGACCGCAGGGATGCCGGCCTCTAGCTCCAGCCGAACAGGAACGGGCGAAGACTCGTACAGGTGCAATACGCCATCGATCAATTCGTTGAGGTCCACTGCCTCCAATTGCGCAGCTGGCAATCGGGCGTAGTCTCGGAAATCATTGACCAGGCGCTTCATCGCATCGACCTGCTCCACAATCGTTTTGACTGACTTGGCCAGCACCTGCTGCTCGCTCGCCTCCAACTTGCCAGTTAACCGGCGCTCCAGGCGTTCAGCGGAGAGTTGGATTGGCGTTAAGGGGTTTTTGATTTCATGGGCTAGGCGGCGCGCCACCTCGCCCCAAGCGCGCGCACGTTGGGCCGAAACGATTTCAGAAATGTCATCAAAAACCACCAAACGGCTGCCATCGGGCAGGATGGCACCCCGGGCCACCAGTGTGACCGAACGATCAGACGATGAGCCTAGCGACGCCGCACTTTCCCCTAATTCAAACGATTGTTGCCAGTGGTCGTTACCTGCATCGCCAGCGGTTTGTAAAAAGTCATCAAATTGCTGCGCGATTCCTTGGCCCAAAGCTTCTAGTCCCGGCAAATCAGAAATCCGCGAACCCAGCATTTGTGCGGTATCGAGTTGCAAGATGCGCGCGGCTCCCGGGTTCACCGACAGCACCTTACCGGCCGCATTGAGCACTAGTACGCCGGATGTCAGGTTATCCAAAATGGTTTGCAAGCGCCCGCGAGCGGAATCCAGTTGAACGATACTGGTTTGCACAGTCTGACGCGCGTCGGCCAATTGCTGCGTCATAGACGCAAAAGCCCGCGTTAATCCGCCTAGTTCATCTTTACTTTGCAAGGCTAACTTGGGCGTTAGATCGCCCGCGGCCACCTGGCTGACACCTTCGGTGAGCACCAGCAAGGGCCGGGCAATTTGATTGCCCAGAACGATTGCCAGCAAAATTGCCCCGAACACGGCTAAAAACAGACTGAGCGTCAACGTGCCGATGTACATACGCTTGAGCCCGGAGCGACCCAGCGCGCGTTCCTGGTATTCCCGATTAGCACTGTCCACCGCCAGCGCATTGGCGACGAAATTAGCTGGCAATATTCTCTGCACCAGCAAAAACCGCTGTCCGCTGGCCAGTCCTAAGCTGGCATTGGGGATCGGCACCAGTGCTTTGATACTGGGCTTGACGGCCTTGCCCATGGCCGCGTCCTCCAAGCCATCTATCCAGGCATAAGAACGTTCGGCCTTGGCTGCGCGCAACTGGGTGCTACTTGGTTTGTCCGGGCTAAGCTGTATACCGATGGAGCCGGCACTGGAGATCAGCGTACCGCTAGAACTCCAAACCGAGGCGTCGCTGGCACCGACTTGCTCCATCAAGCGCACCAAAGCACTCTCCGGGACGATTTGCTGGTTCTCGGCCAACTGCTCCGCCGCTACCCGGGCCTTAGCCGCAAGATCGTTGCTCATGGTATCCAAAGTCACCCGACCCAAAGCCAAGCCAGCATCTAAAGCGCCCTCGACCTTGACGTCAAACCAGGTTTCGATCGAACGGGATACAAACTGGTAAGACACGACATAAATCAGCAAGCCAGGGGCAACACCCACCAGCGCAAAAATCGTGGCAATTTTTAGGAGCAAGCGGCTACCGAATCGCCCCTGGCGCACCCGCTGGTACAGACGCCAAGCGGCCCAGGCAATCAGAACGCCAAGCGCGCCTGCCACCACCAAATTTATGGTGAACAATTGGGCGTAATTTTGCTCATATATCTCACCACTATTGGTCGCATTGGCCAGCAGGTAGAGCAAGAGTAAACCAATCAAAAGCATGGCCATTGCGACCAAGGCCGTCACGCGCCGCAGCAGCGCGGAAGGTTGGCTCGCCGCCGCGCTAGGCACCGGTGCCAAGGCAGGGGCCGCGCGCGTCATCGGGTACCCTCACCGCGCAAGGCGGTGCGTGCAGCGCCCTGAATATCCCACTCAGACTGCCCGATAGCGCCGATTTGAAAAGGGCGCGGCAATTGCGATAAGTCCAACCGGAAGCGAAATTGCAGTTTTATTTTCGCGGTCATATCGGTCTCTGCTAGGTCGGCTACCTTCCACTGCGACACTTGCCGTACCGCTGCAAGCGCCTCGCCCAGCGTCTCGAAACTTTGGTTCAAGGATAAGCCCTGGGTGTTATCGCCGCCCGCACCTGCTGAGGGATTGACCCGCCAGCGCCGCGTCAAGGGTTGGTATGCAAGGCGCAATTGGCGCTGTGCGCTGGCGATGCGCTTGTCGTACCAATACCAGCGATCCTGGTACAGCTCGGCTTCCAGCAAAAAAAACATGGGAACACCCTTGAGCAGAGCTTCCTCCACCACGGCGGGCATCTCAAAGCTCACATTGGCCGATACAAATACTTCGTTGACCGAGCGCTCGGCACGCAACAGACTCACCTCGGCCTGTGTTTGCGCCTGGGCCATCGCGCCGGCTACGGCCAGCCAGGCGATCAGCAAAAAGCGCAGCCAGCCCTTAAGCAAGGCGCTTTTCCAGCAGGGCATAGAAAAAGCCGTCATGGTCATGGCCTGGATTGTCGTACAGACCTTGCGCCGCGCCACCCGGGAGCAAATGGCCTGCAGCAGGTAAGGCCAGTGCACCCGAGTGCGTGCGCAGAAATCCCAATACCTGCTCCTGACCCTCTGCCTTAAATATCGAACACGTGCAGTACACCATGCGACCGCCGGGCCGCAGCAATGGCCATAGCGCCCGCAGCATCTGAGCCTGCAAACTTACTAGCTGGGCGATGTCCTCTTCGCGGCGCAGCCAGCGCACGTCTGGGTGGCGGCGGACAATGCCCGAGGCGGTGCAAGGCGCATCCAACAAGATGCCGTCAAACGGCACGCCGTCCCACCAACTGTGCGGGTTGGCCGCATCGCCCTGGCGCACCTGGGCGTGCAGGCCCAGGCGCTGCAAATTAGCATGGATTTTTCCCAGGCGCTGGGCGTCTTTGTCGATAGCCAACACGTGCGCGTCGGCCAGCTCCAGCAAGTGGGCTGTCTTGCCACCAGGCGCGGCGCAGGCATCCAGAATGCGCGGGTGGGGACCCAGGCCTTCCAAAAGCAAAGGCGCGGCCAATTGGGCTGCCGCATCCTGCACCGCCACCAGGCCTTGGGCAAAGCCTGGCAGGCGCGCCACTGGCACGGCTTTGTCCAGCACAATCGCCGCGCCCGTCGCAGGTACCCCTTTGATACCGGCCTCGCGCAGGCGCTGTACATAGTCTGCCGCGGTGCCACGGCGCAGGTTCACGCGCAAAGTCATCGGTGCTTGGGTATTGGAAGCTTGCAGCACGCTTTGCCAATGTTCGGGATATTCACGCTGCACCCTTTGCACCCACCACAGCGGATGGTTCCACAGCGCTTGCGGATCGGCGTCGGTGGCCGCGATCAGCTGCGCCCGTTCGCGTAAAAACCGGCGCAAGCAAGCATTCACAAAGTTGGCATGCGCTCTGCTGGACGCCACGCGCTTGAGCGCCTCTACCGCCTGATTGACCAGGGTGAACTCGTCATACGGCGCTTGTTGCGGATCCCAGATCAAAGCCAGTGCCAGGCACAGCATGGCGTCCGCACCCGGTGGCGGCGGCCTTTGTACCAGGCAATCGCGCAAAGCGGTTGCTCGGCCCATTTGCCGCCAGGCATGAAAAGCCAGGGACTGCACGCCAGCGCGCAGCGACGCGGGCACGCTGTCCATCGCAGCGGTACCAGATTGTCCCTGGCGCACCAAATGTAGTAACTTAGCCGTGGCCTGGAGTTGCTGCCAAAGCGGCGGGGCGGATGCGGTTTGCATAGCGCCGCTACAAGGGCGTGGCCGAAACAAAACCCATGCGACCTGCCACCCAGGAGGCAGGTGCTTGCTGCAAGGCCGCGTTGTAATCCTGCATGGCTTGGTTGGCCGTGGTCTTGGCAAACAAAGCGTGGTTGTGCGCGTCGTCCCAGGCGCTACGCAACTCTTGCAAAGCCTGGACCTCAATAATGTCTTGGTGCACACCGCAAAATAATTCCCAGGCGCCCGACATCTCTGCCCACTGCGCGCTCACGGCTAGAGCCTCGTCCTGGCGCCCGGTCATCAGCTTGGCGCCTTTCATGGTTTTGAGGCTGAGCGATAGCTGCAAAGCCGCCACCGTCAATACTTCATGGGCTTTGGTGGCTGGGTCCGGCCGGTCTAAAGCCTCTTTAGCCACTAGCAAAAGGGATTGCAAACCACGGTCCAAGTTGTCCACCGCCAGCCAGCAGGCATTACGCAGACGCTTCAGGCGCGCGTGCACCCCTACCAGCCAACACAGCAGCAGTGCAGCCACGGGCCCCAGGAGAAGCGACACACCCATGCGTTCAAGCCTTTAAAAAAAATGCCCCAGGCCTTTTAAAACAAAGGCATGGGGCATGTGCTACCTGCGCTGGCAGATTTACTCGGCAGCGCTACCCTCGGCCGACTCGGCTTCGGTCTCACCGCGCGCATCCGCCAACTCAGCAGCGTCAGCTTCGGCAATGGCAAGTCGCTCGGAATCGTCCATCTTCTCCCGCTCTAAGCGCGCTTCGTGATAGGCCAGACCGGTACCCGCAGGAATCAGGCGACCGACGATCACGTTTTCCTTCAAGCCGCGCAATTCGTCCCGCTTGCCCATGATGGCCGCTTCGGTCAGCACACGCGTAGTTTCCTGGAAGGACGCGGCACTGATAAAGCTGTCGGTGGACAAAGAAGCTTTGGTAATACCCAGCAACAAATTACTGAAGGTCGCTGGCGTCTTACCTTCGGCGCGCAATGCGTCGTTGGTATTGAGCATTTCCGAACGCTCGACCTGTTCGCCACCGATGTAGTTAGAGTCGCCCGTCGCCTCGACCACTACCCGGCGTAGCATCTGACGCACGATCACTTCAATATGCTTATCGTTGATCTTCACGCCTTGCAAGCGGTACACATCCTGCACTTCGTCCACGATGTAGCGCGCTAGTTCCTCGGAGCCCAGCAGGCGCAAAATATCTTGCGGGTCGGCCGGGCCGTCAACCACGGACTCGCCCTTATTCACCACCTGGCCTTCGTGCACCAAAATGTTTTTCTCTTTGGGCACCAGCTCTTCCCAGACTTTGCCTTCAGGGTCGGT
>CANJXV010000136.1 GCA_947478935.1 Comamonadaceae bacterium | reverse complement strand
TTTGTGTTTCTGGCCTTGCTCGGTAGCTCCAAATTTGGCCATGCGCTAGCGGGCATTCGCGTCAACGAACAGCGCATGCGCGCCACCGGTTTCTCTACCTACCCGTATAAGCTGGCGGCGTTTGTAGTGTCAGGCGGTATCGCCGGACTAGCTGGATTTTTATTTGCCGTAAAAGACGGTTTTGTGAACCCGGAAATGATGAGCTGGCATATTTCCGGCGAGGTGCTCATCATCATTATTTTGGGTGGCCTGGGGCATTTGCGCGGAGCACTCATTGGCGCGTTTGCGTTTGCACTGTTACAAGAATTTTTCCGGTCTGAAGCCCTATTTGGCGAATTTGCCAAGCATTGGCATCTGGGCCTGGGGCTGAGCATCATTGCCAGCGTGGCCTTGCTGCCGCGCGGGCTGGTGGGCATACCAGGGCAGTGGCTAGGGCGCAAGTCTGGTGCACGTGGCGGTGGTGTTTTGGCGCAGGCTGCGTCAGTAAAGGCGGGCTATGAAAAGCCCTGAAATTTTGCTGCGCGGTACCGGCATCAGCCGCCGTTGGGGCGGGCTGACTGCCTTGGATAACGTGTCCATCGATGTAGTGCGCGGCAGCGTGCATGCGGTCATTGGCACCAATGGCGCGGGCAAGTCCACATTGGTCAATATCTTGTCTGGCGAGTTGGAAGCATCCGAAGGTTCGGTGCATTTGTTGGGACAAGATGTGAGCCGCTGGAGCCAGCCGCGCCGCGCCCGTGCGGGCCTGGGCCGCAGCTACCAGCGCAACACGATTTACCCCAGCTTCACGGTGCTGGAAAACTGCCGGCTTGCCGCGCAGGCCATGCACCAGCAGCCCTGGGCCTGGTGGCGCAGCGCATCGAGTTGCATCAAGAGCGTGCAGGCTGCGCAAGACGCGGCAGCGCAGGCGGGCTTGCAAGGTTTGCTCGCGCGCGAAGCCGGCTTGCTATCGCACGGGCAAAAGCGCCAGCTCGAAATCGCCATGTGTTTGGCTACGCGCCCTTCGGTGCTGCTGCTGGACGAGCCCTTGGCCGGCATGGGCGCCGAAGAAACCGAACGTATGCTGGAACTGCTGACGGCGCTTAAAGCCAGCCACGCCATGCTGCTGATCGAACACGATATGGATGCGGTGTTTCGCGTGGCCGATGTGATTACCGTGCTGGTGAATGGGCAGCTCATCGCCTGCGGCAGCCCCGAGGCGGTGCGCAACAGCCCCGAAGTGCGCGTCGCTTATTTGGGGGAGCACTGATGCGTGCTATGGCAGCGGCGGATACGGCTTACGTTTTGGTGGCGCGGCGCCAATCTGGGAGTTGCGCTCATGGCTGAGCTTATTTTGCAAGCACGCTCGATTCAGGCCTGGTATGGCTCGGGTCAGGTGCTGCATGGTGTGGATATTGATATTGCGCGCGGTCAGACCATGGGTTTGCTCGGGCGCAATGGCATGGGCAAGAGCACCCTCATTCGTACCCTGCTGGGCCATGTGAGTGAGCGCAGCGGCAGCATTCGCGCTTTCGGAGTAGACGTATCAAAAAGCCGCCCGCATGAAATGGCGCGCTTGGGCGTGGCCTATGTGCCCGAAGGGCGGGGTGTTTTTCCTAATCTAACGGTGCGCGAAAACCTGCTCATGGCCGCCCGCCCGGGCACCGACGGGCGCAGCGATTGGCCGTTTGCGAGGGTGATGGACACCTTTCCGCGCCTGGCCGAGCGCCTGTCCAATCTGGGTGCCGAGCTATCGGGTGGCGAGCAGCAAATGCTGTCCATCGGTCGCGCCCTGATGACGCACCCGCAACTCATCATCCTGGACGAAGCCACCGAGGGTCTGGCCCCTTTGATCGTGGCCGAAATTTGGCGCGTGATCGAAGGCGTACGCCAAAGCGGTATCGCCACCCTGATCGTGGACCGTGACTACCGCAAAGTACTGGAACGCGCGGACACCGCCATCGTGCTGCAAAAAGGCCAGGTGGTGATGCAAGGCAGCGGCCAGGACCTGCTGCGCGATCCGGCGCTGGCGGGGTTTTTGGGCGTATAGCACCTCTCCCGCACTTGAAAAAGCGGCACTGTGCGTCGCTGCGCGTGTGTGCAGTCAAAAGTAATGGTTCATGAGTTGCACCCAAGCGTGCGCATTGGACTGTTGTTTCAGTGAATAAAAACTAAAAATCGCGCACTATTTTTTGCCGTTTTCCACGGTAAAAACAAAAGCAAATAAAAGCTTTGCAGATTCTGTCAAAACGCGGCTTGCTAAAGGGCTTCAGCACCCAGACAATGCGGTTTCATTAGTTGCGCTGGTACAAGTTGGACGAAGCGTGAAACCTATGCCAAATGCAAGCGACCCAGAGCGCTGCATTGGCGCAGTGGTTCATCATGCATTTTTGTTTTCTTCTTCTGTGCAGACGTGTCTTACCCTGCGTGTGGGGGTTTTTATTCAGCGCAGCGCTCTTGCCGCTACCCGCTGTGGCACAGCCCATAAAACCCAATTCTGACGAAGCCGCAGAGCTACAAAGGCGTATTCAGGAACAACGCCAGCAAGATGTGCGCAAGCGCTTGGAGCCAAGCGTTGATGTTCGCGCTGGCCCTGACAACGCCCCTTTGAGCACCAAGATCTCTGATGGCCAATCGCCTTGCTTTGTTCTGCACACCATCGCGCTGGGTCTGCCTGCAGCGCCAGGCGCTCCAAAAGCTTCGGCGCAAGAGGCATTTCATCGCTTTGGTTGGATTCTTCGCGAAATAGACAAAGCCTCACCCATGGGGCCGCCTGACTCGGCCATCGGGCGCTGTATTGGGCTTGAGGGCATCAGCCTCTTGGGTAAACGCGCCCAAGATGCACTACTGCAAGCAGGCTTGGTTACCACGCGGGCATTGATCGAGCCGCAAAACTTGGCCAGCGGCACGCTCATCATCACCATCGTGCCCGGCGCGGTGCACCGCATCGTGCTGTCGCCCGACACCCAGGCCAAGCCTAGCGTGCTCAGCAGCGCCTTGCCCATGCGCCCTGGCGATGTTCTGAACCTACGCGACATAGAGCAAGCACTAGAGAACTTCAAGCGCTTGCCGACCGTGGAGGCGGACATCCAAATTACCCCCGCGCAAGAGGCCGCTGATGCTCTAGGCCAAAGCGACCTGGTGCTCAGCATCGCCCAGCAAAAGCAGGTGCGCTATAGCGCCAGCGTGGACGATGGGGGCAGCAAAGCAAGCGGCAAGTACCAAGGCAATGCGACGGTCTCGCTAGACAATCTTTTGAACCTGAACGAGACCATGTACCTCACGCTGGGGCATGACCTTGGGGGCGCCAACGGGGCACCACCAAGCCTAGATAGCGACGCTAATCGCAACGGCACGCGGGCCAACACGGTGCACTTCTCCCTGCCCTGGGGCTATTGGACGATGGGGGCCACGGCCAGCCGCAGCCGCTATGTCCAAACAGTGGCCGGTTTGACCACAGACTACCGCTACAGCGGCACCAGCGCCAACAACGAGATCAGCCTAGGGCGCATCGTGCATCGTGATGCGAGCGGGAAAACCAGCCTCACGCTCAAAGCCTGGCAGCGTGAATCACAAAACTTCATTGACGACTCCGAGGTACAAGTACAACGCCGCTTGGTTAGTGGCTGGGAGCTAGGCCTTAGCCACAAAGACATCCTGGGCGGTGTCACCGTGGTTGCTAATGTGAACCTTAAAAAAGCCAATGGCGACTTTGGCAGCATAGCCGCACCCGAAGAGGCATTTGGCGAGGGCAGTTCGCTGTTTGAACTGATCAACTGGGAGGTGAACTTGTCTTCGCCTTTAAAAGTGCTCCTGCTCCCAGCGGGCCAACACATGCGCTGGAACGCCACGGCACGCGGTCAAAACCCCAGTATCGCCCTCACACCCCAAGACCGCTTCAGCATCGGCGGGCGCTACAGCGTGCGCGGCTACGACGGCGAAATGGCCTTGAGCGGCGAGCGTGGTTGGCTCTTGCGCAACGAACTGAGCTGGGGCTTAGATGCCAGCAGCCATGAAGCCTACCTGGGCATCGACCAAGGCGATGTCAGTGGGCCTTCTACGCAAAACCTGGTTGGGCGCTACCTCAGCGGTGCGGTTATCGGCGTGCGCGGCAGCTGGGGCAGCTTGCAGTACGAGCTGTTTGTGGGCACACCCATCACCCGACCCGAGCGCTTTAGCACCTCTGCCACTACGACTGGTTTTAGCCTGAATTACAGCTACTAAGCCCCGATTCAAATTTCTACTTTTAAGGAACCTCTGCATAAGTCCAAACCCGTCATTGCGAGCGCCGCGAAGCAATCCATGTTGGCATGCCCATCTTGCACTTATGGATCGCCGCGTCGCTGCGCGCCTCGCGATGACGGACTTACGCAGACCTTCCCGAAGCATCAAGCAATACCCATTTCAAGCTGAGGAAATAGCAATGAACCAAGGGATATTTAGACTGGTATGTAACGCCAAGTGTGGCCAGCCCGTGGCGGTGGCAGAAATCGCAAGCAGCCAAAGTAAGGCCCCGGGCGAGCGGCGTCAATTAGCGCTTACGAGTCCAAGGCCGCGCAGCGCAGCGGCGGCCCTAGGGGCCCTTCAGATGGGGGTCTTTATGGCCTTGGGGTGGGTGTACTTGTTCTGCCCCGTGGGTACTTCCAGCGTGCTGGCGCAGACCCTTACCCCACTGGTTAGCAACATCGTTGCCGACCCCAATGCGCCGCGGACCCAGCAGGCCACGGTACTCACTACAGCCAACGGTATAGCGCAGGTCGATATCCAAACGCCATCGGCCATGGGCGTGAGCCGCAACACCTACAGCAGCTTTGATGTGGGCAGCCAAGGCGCCATCCTGAACAACAGCCGCACCAACGTACAAACCCAGCTAGGCGGCTGGGTGCAAGCCAACCCTTGGCTGGCCACCGGCTCGGCGCGCGTCATTCTTAATGAAGTCAACTCCGCCAATCCCAGCCAATTGCGCGGCTTTGTGGAAGTGGCAGGCCAGCGCGCCGAGGTGATCATTGCAAACCCCTCTGGCATCCAAGTTAATGGCGCAGGCTTTATCAATGCCAGTGGCGTGGTGCTGAGTACCGGGCAAGCACAAATGAGTGGCGGCTCTTTGGACAGTTTGCAAGTGCGCCGTGGCACGGTAGAAGTATTGGGTGGCGGGCTGGACACGCGGGATGCGGACTACACCGCCATCTTGGCGCGGGCCGCCTCCATCAACGCCAACCTTTGGGCCAATCACTTACAAATTACCACCGGAGCCAACGCCATCGCGCTTAACAACGCGACCATCAACACTCAAGGGCGCGAGCCGGTTACGTCCATTGCGCCCGAGGGGGCGGCGCCCAGCTACGCGCTCGATGTGGGTGCCCTGGGAGGCATGTACGCTGGCAAAATATTTTTAGTCGGCACCGAGGCCGGGCTGGGCGTGCGCAATGCCGGGCGCATCGAAACGAGCAGCGGCCCCTTGACACTGAGCCAAGACGGATGGATCGCCAATAGTGGCTCCATGCTGTCTGCGCAAAAGCTGCAAGTCAGCAGCCTTGGCAGCACCACCAACACGGGCACCGTGTATGCCGCTGCAGACCTACGCATCCAAACCCAAGCCAGCCAAGAGCACAAGGGCACCACCGCTGCCATGGGCAGTGTCACCTTACTAGCCCAGGGCACTAACCAAGCTGGCATCAGGAGTGGCGATCAATCCCTTGTTGCTTCGGGCATGGATGCCGTTGGCCAATTGGTCAGCGCGCAAACACTGAGCATCCAAGCCCAAGGCCAGGTGCAATTGAGCGGGCAGACCCGCACCGCCGCCCACCTGACGCTGCAAGGCGACAGCATCGACCTTTCACAAGGCAAGCTCAGCGCCAATCAAGCCAGCATCACCGCTTTGCAAGGCGACATCCTAGCCAATGGCAGCGACATCGCCGTGACGGGAAACCTGGGCCTATCTACACAGCAATCTCTGCGTACCGACGCGGCCCGCGTTGTCACCGACACCCTTGCCTTGCAAGCTGCGTCTTGGAGCAACGTGGGGGGCTCGCTCGTACACACGGGAGCGCAAGACCTCAGCATCAGCCTACCAGGCCATTGGGACAACACCGCTGGCGTGCTGCAAACCAACAGCCAAAAGCTCGGCATCACGGCTGACACCCTTAGCAACCAAGATGGTGACATCGCCCACATGGGAAGCGGTGCGCTGGTTATCGGTGTGCGCCAGTTAGACAACCTGGGCGTCACAGCAGCCACCCCAGCGGGCGCCATCGGCTCGCGCATTGC
The DNA here is from genome assembly GCA_947478935.1 of Comamonadaceae bacterium. GTDB lineage: Bacteria > Pseudomonadota > Gammaproteobacteria > Burkholderiales > Burkholderiaceae_C > Allorhodoferax. The sequence continues at coordinate 591 of CANJXV010000136.1, read as the reverse complement.
TACTAACGGTAGCTTGGAGTTGAGCGCTAGTGGCACCCTCACCAACCAAGGCGAAATCAGCGCAGGCGGCGATAGCACTATCAACGCCGCAACACTAAGCAACCAAGCCAATGCCTTGATCCTCTCTGGCGCAGACCTACGCACCACCGCCACCAGCCTAGACAACCAAGGCGCCATGCTGGCACGCGGGGCGCACACCATCAGCGCTGCCAGCCTAAGCGCTGGCGCCAGTAGCCTGATCGCAGCGGGCATGGACAGCCAAGGCCAGCTAGCGGCCAAGCCCCAAAGCAGCACCGCCATGACCATCAGCGCAAGCGGCAGCGCACAAAGTGCGGGCAAGGTGCTGGCCTATGGCGATGTCAGCATCCAAGGCGCCAGCATCGATCTGCAGGGCAACACCACCACAGGCAGCGTCGCAGGCAACCTGAGCCTGCTGGCCACCCAAGGCAACATCAACACCAGCAAAGCCACCATCAGCAGCGCAGCGGGCCAAACCAGCTTGCAGGCCAACGCCAACAGCAGCCAAAGCCTGATCAACCAAGGCGGCAGCATCAGCGCCCAAACCTTCAACCTCAAGCTAGCCCAACTAGA
>CANJXV010000135.1 GCA_947478935.1 Comamonadaceae bacterium | reverse complement strand
TGTGCAGCGCCTGGTGCGTGATCTCAACCGCGTCTACCGCGAACTGCCCGCCTTACATGAGCAGGATTTAGATTCCGCAGGGTTCAGTTGGATAGCGCACGAAGACCATGCCCAATCGGTATTGGCCTTTGCCCGATGGTCGCGCAGCGGTCAATGCGCGGTGGTGGTCTGCAATTTCACACCCTTGCCGCGTACCGCCTATCGACTAGGTGTTCCGCAGGGAGGCGCATGGCGTGAAGTGGTCAACACCGACGCGAACGTATACGGCGGCAGCGGTATCGGTAATGGCAACGGCAACGGCAACGGCAACGGCAGGCTGCATGCGGATGCGCAGTGGGCGCACGGGCACGAACAATCGCTGCTTCTGCATCTGCCGCCGCTGTCCTGTCTGGTGCTGGAACCCGCGTGAGCTAACCGTGACGGACGCGTCCTTGCAGCGCCTGACTGACGTACCGCTGCTGGGCGCAACGGTGGTGGACGGCGGCGTGCAATTCGCCTTGGCAGCACCGAACGCGCAGGCGCTCGACCTATGTCTGTTTGATGCTAGTGGCCTGACTGAAACAAGGCGCCTGAAGATGCCCCCGGCGGTAGACGGTGTCTGGCAAGCCCTGGTCCCCGGCGCAGCGGCCGGATTGGTTTACGGTTGGCGCGTGCACGGCCCCTGGGACCCTGCGCAGGGCCAGCGCTTCAATCCCCACAAGCTTTTGCTAGACCCGAGCGCCGCGTCGGTGCTGGGTGCATACGACGGGCAGGACATCCACCTTGGCCACTGCGCGGAGGCACCCACGCTGCAGGACAAGCGCGACAACGCGCAACAGGCCATGAAAGCCGTCGTGGTGGAACCCTTCGAGCCAGCTGCGCGAGGCCCGGTGCTTGACCCGGCGCAACGCCTGATTTGCGAATTGCACGTCAAAGGCTTTACCGCCCTACACCCCGATATTCCCCCGGCGCTGCGCGGCAGCTATGCCGGGTTGGCCCACCCCGCTGCGATTGCCCACCTCAAAAGAATGGGGGTGACCACCGTCAGCCTGATGCCCCTGGCTACTTGCGCCGATGAGCTGCGATTGCTCAAGCTGCAACTGCGCAATTACTGGGGCTATAGCCCTATTGCATGGAGCGCACCGACCGCGCGCTACTGGAGTGGTCAGCCAGGCACCACAGCACGCAGCGAATTACGCGCCATGGTGAGCGCCTTGCACGCCGCCGGGCTGGAAGTGCTGCTCGATGTGGTCTACAACCACAGCGGTGAGACCGACGAGTACGGTCCGACATTGGGCTTGCGCGGTATCGACAATGCCACCTACTACCACCTGGACCCAGACGATGCGGCACGCTATCGCAATTGGACTGGCTGCGGCAACTGTTTGCGGCTGGACCATCCGCTGGTCATCCGCATGGTGCTGCAAAGCCTTCGCAGCTGGGTGCTTGACTATGGAATAGACGGCTTTCGCTTTGACCTGGCCCCTGCGCTGGGGCGCGGCGCGGCTGCGCAAGACTATGCGTTTTCGGCCCGCGCCCCCCTATTGCAGGCCCTGGCGGACGATCCGCTGTTGTCGACCTGCACCCTGGTGGCCGAGCCCTGGGACATTGGCGAAGGCGGATATCAGCTGGGGCAGTTTCCAGCGGCTTGGCTCGAGTGGAACGACCGCTTTCGCGACACCCAGCGCAGTTTTTGGTTGCACCGCAATGTGGGCCTGGGCGAATGGGCCATGCGGCTGGCTGGCTCCAGTGACACTTTTGAACCGCGCACGCGAGCCGCCCACAGCAGCGTAAATTTTGTCGCTGCGCATGACGGTTTTACTTTGGCCGATCTGCTGCGCTACACCGAACGGCGTAACCAGGCCAATGGCGAAGACAACCGCGATGGACATGGACACAACCTGAGCATCAACTGCGGTGCTGAAGGCGATAGCGCAGACCCGCAGATCCGCGCGCAACGCAGCCAATGGCAGCGCGTGCTATTAGCGATCACCCTGCTGTCGCTGGGCACACCCATGGTGCAGGCCGGCGACAGCATCGGCCACAGCCAGAGTGGCAACAACAACGCCTACTGCCAAGATAACACCATCAGCTGGTTGGACTGGGAAAATGCCGATACAGGCTATGCCGATTTCATCGCTTCGGTACAGGCGCTGCGCCAAAGTCGCATCGTGCTGCGCAGTAGCAACTGGTGGCAAGCAGAGGGCGCAGACCAGGGTGTGATGGCGCGGTGGTTTTTACCCGATGCAAGCGCCCCGCGTCCCGAGGATTGGAACGATCCGGCGCACCAAACGGTGGCCGTGCAACTCGACTGGGTCCACGCAATGGGTAGCACGCACCAAAACAATGCGCTTTATGCGAGTTGCCTTCTGCTGTGTAACAGCGCGTCCGATCCGATGCCTTCTGTGCTGCCGCCGGGGGTGTGGTTTCTTCTGATTGACACGGCTGGCGGCGACAGCCCTAATAGACGCTTGGAAAACGTTGAGATGCTGCCGCCGGGGAGTTTGTGGCTCGCCAGCGCAGCACCTAAATCAACGTAACAAGAACTAACTTAGGAGCGACCCCATGTCCACAGCAGATGCCCCGCACAAGCCCTCCATGCAACCCCATATGCTGGTGCGCCGCACCATCGCCCTGGTGCTGGCCGGTGGACGTGGTTCCCGCTTGAAGCAGTTGACCGATAAGCGCGCCAAGCCGGCGGTGTATTTCGGTGGGAAGTTCCGCATTGTTGATTTCGCGCTGTCCAACTGTGTCAACTCCGGCATCCGGCGTATTGGTGTCATCACGCAATACAAATCGCATTCCCTATTGCGCCATATCCAGCGTGGCTGGAGTTTTTTGCGCGCCGAGCTCAACGAGATGGTGGACATGTTGCCAGCCCAACAACGGCTTAATGACGAGCACTGGTACCGCGGGACCGCCGATGCGATTTACCAAAATCTGGACATCATCCAAAGCAGCAACCCGGATTACGTGGTCATCCTGGCGGGTGACCATGTGTACAAAATGGATTACTCGCTGATGCTCAAAGACCATGTGGAGAGCGGCATGGATTGCACGGTGGGCTGCATAGAAGTGCCGCTGCAAGAAGCCAGTGCATTTGGGGTCATGGCTATTGAAGCGGAACGCACCATCGTGAGCTTTGCTGAAAAGCCCGAACAGCCTCAGCCCATGCCCGGTAAGCCAGATGTGGCGCTGGCCAGCATGGGGATTTACATCTTCAACGCAGCGTATCTCTACCGGGTGCTAGACGAAGATCTGGCAAACGCATCGTCCAGCCACGACTTTGGAAAGGATGTGATTCCACGCGTGGTGGAGGAAGGACGTGCTATTGCCCATCCGTTCTCCATGTCCTGTGTGTCCTCCACGCAGGAGTCTGTGCCCTATTGGCGTGACGTGGGCACGATAGACGCGTTTTGGGAGGCTAATCTGGATCTCGCATCCGTCACACCAGCGCTAGATATTTATGACACCAATTGGCCTATTTGGACGAGCCAGCGCCAGCTCCCACCAGCCAAGTTTGTGCAGGATGCCCAGGGCAAACACGGGCAGGCGATCAACACTATGGTCTCTGGCGGTTGCATTGTCTCGGGCTCGGTTGTGAGCAATTCCGTTTTGTTTTCTGGCGTGCGAGTGCATTCGTTTTGTGAGATTGACCAAGCGGTTTTTTTGCCCGACGTGACGGTGGGCCGGGGCTGCCGTTTGCGCAAAATTGTGGTGGACCGGGGCTGCGAACTGCCTGAAGGCCTGGTCGTCGGCGAAGACGCCGCGCTCGATGCGGCACGATTTGAGCGCACCGAGAACGGCGTGGTCCTGATTACCAGCGCTATGCTCGACGCATTAACTTCCTCCTAAGCGTTCCGCTCCGGCTTGTGTGCATGCGTATTCTTCAGGTTAGCTCCGAACTTTTTCCCTTGCTCAAAACCGGCGGCTTGGCCGATGTAGCAGGTGCACTGCCCGCAGCGCTTGGCGCCCAGGCTTGCGATGTGCGACCCTTGCTACCAGGCTTCCCGGCAGTTTGTGATGGTATGCACGCAGCGCAGCCCATCGGCAATTTCACCACCCCCTGGGGCGAGCGCATCGAGGTGGTTTTGGGGCATTTACCCGGATTAGGTGCTGGGGGTCAGGCGCTCAAGGCTTATGTGCTGGTAGCGCCAGGCTTGTATGACCGGCCTGGCAACCCCTACCACGACGCACAGCATCACCCCTACGCCGATAACCACCGGCGTTTTGCTGCACTGGCTTGGGGCGCTGCGCACCTGGCCTATGGTTTGGACCACGCTTGGAGTCCCCAATTGGTGCATTGCCATGACTGGCATGCCGGGCTGGCTCCTGCTTGCATGGCCTTGTGGGACAGGCCGCACCGGGTTCCATGTCTGTTCACGATCCACAACCTGGCCTACCAGGGCTGCTTTGACGCGGGATGTTTTCCCGAAATGGGCTTGCCCGCCAGCGCGTTTAGTGTTGATGGACTTGAGTTTTATGGGCAGGTTTCTTTTATGAAAGCGGGCCTGGTTTATGCAAACCACATCAGTACCGTAAGCCCTACGTACGCTCGCGAAATCCAGACCCCAGAGCAGGGTTTCGGCTTAGACGGATTGCTGCGCAGCCGGGCCGCGCAGCTCAGCGGCATCTTGAACGGCGTGGACAGCAGCGTCTGGGATCCCAAGCACGATGCCCTGCTGCCCCACAGCTTCGATGTGCGCAAACTGACCGGCAAAGCCCTCAATAAAGCGCACTTGCAAACCGAAACCGGTTTGCAAGTGCTGCCCGATGCGCCCTTGTTCACCCTGGTGGGCCGCCTGACTGAGCAAAAAGGCCTGCCGCTGGTGCTGGGCGGGATCGAGGAAATTGTCGGCGGCGGTGGCCAGTTGCTGGTGCTGGGCAGCGGTGACGCCGCGCTCGAACATGCGCTGGCAGCGCAAGCGCAGGCCTATCCCGGCCGGGTGGCGGTGCGGCTGGACTATGACGAAGCGTTGGCGCACCGCATATTTGGCGGCAGTGATGTAACGCTTGTACCGTCGCGCTTTGAACCCTGTGGACTTACCCAGCTTTACGGCATGAAATACGGTAGCTTGCCACTGGTGCGCCGCGTCGGCGGCCTGGCCGATACCGTGGTAGACACCGATCTGGAAACCCTGGACAACAACAGTGCCACCGGTTTTGTATTTGACGCTTTTGACAACACACCCTACCGCAGCGCTCTGCGCCGCGCCTTTGCACTGTACCGGCGGCGGGCGGACTGGAACCGCGTCCGCCACAACGGCATGCGAATTGCATCGAGCTGGGAGGACAGCGCTCGGCAATACCGCGACATGTACGCATCACTTATTTCAACGTCTTAGCTTCACGCGCCCTTGCCCATGAATTTTTCTGATTTGACCTCCCCACAAGCCACGTTTCCCTTCGACAGCCCCAAGCGGGACCTGGAGTCGCTCAAACGTGCGATCGCCAACAAGCTGATGTTCAGCGTAGGTAAAGACCCACAGACGGCGAGCGCGCAAGATTGGCTTAACGCTGCGGCCTACGCGGTGCGTGACCAGTTGATCGAGCGCTGGATGAAAACCACCCGGGCCCAGTACGCCCAAGATTCCAAGCGGGTGTACTACCTGTCCATGGAGTTTTTGGTGGGGCGCACCTTTGGCAACGCGCTACTGGCGCTGGGATTGCGCGCAAGAATGCAGCAGGCCTTGTTGGATTTCGGCGTAGACATGGCCGCCATCAGTGAGCTTGAGCCCGATGCCGCATTAGGCAACGGTGGATTGGGTCGTTTAGCGGCCTGCTTTCTGGATGCGATGGCCACCCTCAACATCGCGGGCTATGGATACGGCATAAGGTATGACTACGGCATGTTCCGCCAGACCATTGTGGACGGCCGTCAAGTGGAGGTGCCCGACTACTGGCTAACCCAAGGCAACCCCTGGGAATTCGCCCGGCCCGAGGTGGTGTACCGGGTGCAGTTTGGCGGGCATGTGCTGGAAGACGACGGCAAGTGCCAGTGGATAAGCGCACATGAGGTGCAAGCCATGGCCTACGACACCATCATCCCCGGCTACGACACGCAGGCCACCAACACGCTGCGCCTGTGGTCGGCCAAGGCCACCCACGAGATCGACCTTGGCGCTTTCAACCGGGGCAATTATTTCGCTGCGGTAGAGAGCAAAAACCACTCGGAAAACGTTAGCCGTGTGCTCTATCCAGATGACTCCACGCCCGCCGGCCGAGAGTTGCGTTTGCATCAGGAGTATTTCTTTGTAAGCGCCAGCGTGCAGGACCTGCTGCGCCGCTACCTCCAGACCCACACCGATTTCAAAGAGCTGCCCGCTAAGGTCAGCATTCACCTCAACGACACCCACCCAGTGCTCGCGATTCCCGAGCTCATGCGCTTGCTGCTCGATGAGCATGCGCTGTCTTGGGACCAAGCCTGGACGCTGTGCCAAGCGGTTTTCTCGTACACCAACCATACGCTGATGCACGAGGCCCTAGAAACCTGGCCAGTAGAAATGTTCGGACGAATCCTGCCGCGCCATTTACAAATCATTTTTGATATCAATGCGCGCTTTCTGGAAGATCTGACTGCGCAGGGGGCTGGGCCTGAACTCTTGCAACGCGTCTCTTTGGTGGACGAGCAAGGCGAGCGCAGGGTGCGCATGGCCTATTTGGCGGTGGTAGCCAGCCACTCTATCAACGGGGTTTCGGCCCTGCATTCATCGCTGATGCAGCAATCGATCTTTGCCGAGTTTGCGCAGTTATGGCCGGCGCGCTTCAACAATAAAACCAATGGCATCACACCGCGCCGCTGGCTGGCGCAGGCCAATCCGGCCCTGGCGGCGGTGCTGGACAAATACATCGGCACCGGCTGGCGGCGTGACCTCACCCAGCTCGGTGCTTTGGCCCCGCTGGCCCATCAGCCAGCGCTGATCAAAGCGCTGCAAGATGCCAAACGCGCCAACAAGCAGCGGCTGG
>CANJXV010000134.1 GCA_947478935.1 Comamonadaceae bacterium | reverse complement strand
TAAAAAGGAATTGATACTCTTGCCCAAAAATTTCACGCTTTGAGAGTCAGCAAAAGATGCTGACTGATGCCCCCAGCGAGAAGGAATTTCCATAAATCTGCAATTTGGAATGTGCTCAGTAGCCCATTTTGCGCTTTCCGAAGGGTTATATAAAGCCAGAGGAGGAGCAAAAATTAGGGTCCTGGCGCGAATGCTGGCCAGTGCTGACTCGGTCGAATAATATCCCGGTGTTTTACCCACGTCGTGTGCATCATATGCATGGGTCTGACATAACCAGTCGAAAACAGAATAGCGCTGCTGTTGCCACGCTTCAACGCGTGAAGATATGTCGTTCAATAAATCTGATAGTTCTTGGTACTGTGCATCCCAATGATCGGGCGTGCGTGAGTTGATCATCTGCATTAGAGGAACCCATGCTGACCAGGCTTCAGGGTCGTCCTCCCGCCAGCCGGGGTGGGCTTGTAAAACTCGAAGCTTGGTTGATTTCGGCTAGGACGATCCAATAACCTTTGGCACTTTTTTTGATTCTTGAAAATAAGCTCCAACAACGCACAACGGAGCGTGTCTTTGCCGCATACGTCGTTGACGAATATGGTTTTCTTCTCGACTCGCCGTATATTTCCGGCAGTCATAATCCGGCCGAATAAAAGAGACAAATCGCTTCGATCTAAAGACAACGAAGAATCTGTCCAACGCTCCTTGAAAAGACGTGTTTTCGCCTTTCGGCGGGAGATGTCCCAGACGAAGAAAGAAATCGACGATCTGAGCCACGCCAAACCAGAAGAACTGTGGGATCTCTCGCCACTTTGCAGGCAAGCCCGCCACGGTCAAACCCCCAGCGACAGCCGGGTGGTGTTCTTTACCTCTTCCATCACTGCATAAGTACGAGTCTCGCGCACGCCAGGCAGCTGCCAGAGCACCGTGCCTGCGAAGTAGCGGTAAGCGGCCATGTCGGCCATGCGAGTCTTGAGTAAGTAGTCAAAGCCGCCTGCGACCATGTGGCATTCCATGATTTCGGGGTAGACCTCCACGGCCGCCTTGAAGGCTTCAAACACATTCGGTGTGGTGCGGTCCAGCAGCACTTCGACAAACACCAGCATGCCGGCGCCCAGCTTGAGCGGGTTAAGCCGAGCCTCGTAGCCCAGGATGTAGCCGTCGCGCGTCAGCCGCTGCACCCTCGCCAGTACGGCTGTTGGCGACAACGTCACGGTCTCGGCCAGCTTCAGGTTGGAGCTGCGGCCATCAATCTGCAACGTATTCAGAATTTTTAGATCTATGCGGTCGAGGTGCGGCAAGTCTTCGGACATGGGTAGTGAATTATTCGTATAAATAGAGAATATTTGGAGATAAATTTTACAGCACTCCGTTGAATATCGAGGCTGAATTATTTCAGTCGCCCTGCACTGGATTTCCGCCAACCCTGATGGAGCTTTGATGTCCGCAACACCACGCTTGCCCTTTCCTTATCGCCTTGAAGCTGACATCGTGACCAGCCAGCTCCAGCGTCTGAGCGGCGCACTGGACTGGGCTGCCGCTGCCCAAATGGCCCAGCCCTGGGTGCACGCCGTTCGTAAAAATCCGCCGCCGTTTTGGGCAATGGAAAGCCTGCTCAAGGAATACCCGATCTCCAGCGCCGAAGGGCTGGCGCTGATGCGCTTGGCTGAAGCCCTGCTGCGGGTGCCCGACAGCGAAACCGCGATTGCATTGACCGCCGACCAGCTGGGTCGGGCGGATTTTGACAGCGCAGGTAATGGGGTAATGGCGCGCCTGTCGGCATCGGCCATCAGCTTGTCGAAGAAATTCTTGCCGGAAGCGGGCGAGCCTGGTTTGCTGGGCAAGCTGGGCGCGCGCAGTGTGGTTGCTGCGACGCTGCGGGCTGTCCAGCTGCTGGGCCGGCAGTTTGTGCTCGGGCAGTCAATTGGCGATGCCAGGAACGAAGCCGATGCAGCACGGAAAAAGACAAGTAATCTGCGCTTTAGCTACGACATGCTGGGCGAAGGCGCGCGCACCGAGCTTGACGCGCAGCACTATCTGGCGAGTTATGTTGATGCTATTAAATCAATAGCTGATGGCGCTCGTGATGATTGCGCTTGTGAGCTAAATGACGGTATTTCAATCAAGCTCAGCGCATTGCATCCGCGTTATGAGGACAGCCAGCGCGCGCGTGTCATGGTCGAGCTGGTGCCTCGCGTCTGGGGCCTGTGCGAGCTTGCGGCCCAGGCCAATATCAATTTGACGATTGACGCCGAAGAAGTCGACCGGCTGGAGCTGTCGCTAGACGTATTTGATGCGCTGGCCGCCCGGGTGGCGCAGCAGCATCCGCACTGGCGCGGCTTTGGCCTGGCGATGCAGGCCTACCAGACACGCTCGCTGGATCTGGTCGAGCACGTCATTGGCATTGGCCGCAAGTACCAGCTGCGCCTGATGTGCCGGCTGGTCAAGGGCGCGTACTGGGATTCAGAAATCAAGCGTGCGCAGGAACTGGGCTTGCCGCATTACCCGGTGTTCACGCACAAGCACCACACCGATGTGTCTTACCTGGCCTGCGCCAAAGCACTGCTCGATGCGCCGGATGCCGTGTACCCGCAGTTCGCCGGGCACAACGCCGGCACGATTGCCGCGATTGTGCAGATGGCCGGGCGCAACGCCGCACCGTTTGAGCTGCAGCGCCTGCACGGCATGGGCGAGGGCGTGTTTCGTGAAGTACTGAAAACCCCCCTCATCAGTTGCCGGGTCTATGCACCGGTCGGCGCGCACCGCGATCTGCTGGCTTACCTGGTACGCCGACTGCTGGAAAACGGCGCCAACTCCTCGTTTGTACACCAACTGGCGGACGAGTCAGTGGACATGGACGTGTTGCTGGCCACGCCGCTGCGACTGACGCCTAAATCGTCGCTGCCCCTGCCGCCTGCGCTGTATGGCCCCAGTCGTCCGAACAGCCTGGGGCTGGACCTGACGGTGCCAAGCATGCGCGCACCCTTGCTGGCGGCGTTGGCCAGCACAGCGCTTCCACTGGTACCCGAGTTTGATGCTAAATTGGCCTCTAGCGCCCTTTCTACGGGAGCCATCAGCTATCAAAAATGGAGCAGGATCCCGGTGGCGGAGCGCGCCGTCACGTTGCGCCGCGCCGCCGATGCGCTGCAGCAGCAGATGCCGAGGTTTTGCGCGCTGCTGGTGAAGGAAGCCTTCAAGACCTGGGGTGATGCGGTCTCTGAAGTACGCGAGGCGGTGGACTTTTTGCGCTACTACGCGGACGAAGCCGAGCGCATCATGCAGCCTGTGGCGCTACCCGGCCAGAGCCACGGCGTGATGCTTGGCGTCACCGGTGAGACCAACGAGCTGCGGCTGGTGGCGCGCGGCGTCTGGGTGTGCATCAGCCCGTGGAATTTTCCGCTGGCAATTTTTACCGGGCAAATTGCTGCTGCACTGGCCACTGGTAACGCCGTGCTTGCCAAGCCCGCCGAGCAGACACCGGGCGTGGCTGTGGAAGCGGTCAAACTGCTGCATGCGGCGGGCGTGCCCGAAGGTGCGCTGCAGTTGCTGCATGGCCCTGGCGACACCGTTGGTGCAGCGCTGGTGGCTACGCCCGGCGTGGCCGGAGTGGTGTTTACCGGCTCGACGCAGGTGGCCAGAATCATAAACCGCGCGCTAGCCGCCAAGGACGGCCCTATTGTGCCGCTAATTGCCGAGACCGGCGGTATCAACGCCATGCTGGTCGACAGCACGGCGCTGCCCGAGCAGGTGGTTGATGCAGTCGTGCAAAGCGCCTTCCGCTCGGCGGGCCAGCGCTGCTCGGCTCTGCGGCTGCTGTGCCTGCATGAAGGCATTGCCGACAGCGTGATCGCGATGATCCAGGGCGCAGCCAGGGAACTGGTGGTTGGCAACCCGGCAGAGCTGGCGACCGACGTCGGACCAGTGATAGATCACGCCGCTTTCAACGGCATTATGCAGCATGTGCAGCGCCTCAATTCAACATCAAAAATGGCCATAGCGCTGATTGATAGTGCGCAAGAAGCTACTTATTTATTAGCAAACTTAATACCGCCAACCGCCTTTGAACTGGCCGGTCTGCAAGAAGTCAAAGACGAAATATTCGGCCCGGTATTGCAGATCGTACGTTGGGGCAGCGGCGAGCTGAGCAGCCCGCACGCGGTGATTGCGCAGATCAATGCGTTGGGCTACGGCCTGACCTTGGGCATACAAACCCGCATCGACTCGCGCGCCCAGGCTCTGGCCGTTGCAGCCGATGTGGGCAATATTTATGTGAACCGCAACATGATTGGCGCAGTCGTGGGATCGCAACCCTTTGGTGGCGAAGGCCTGAGCGGCACCGGTCCCAAGGCGGGCGGACCGCATTATTTGTACCGCTTTTGCGCCGAGCAGACGGTAACGGTCAACACCACAGCCGCGGGCGGTAATGCGGCGCTGCTGGCAACTGCCTTATGAAAATATTTTCACCAGGCATCCACGTCAAAACCGCATCACTCTCACAGGAGTTGCTTTACCAACTCTGCGGTGGAGGTCACGCCGTATTTGCGCAGCAAGCGGGTCTTGTAGACGTCGACCGTGCGCGGGCTGATGCCGAGGGCTTTGCCAATTTCTTTTCCGGTTTTGCGTTCAATCAACAGCGCGGCGATGTCGCGCTCTCTCGGTGTCATGGAGCCACGCAGCGTCGACTCAACACTGTGCTCCCGGCTCAGGTCAATAAATGCCCAAAGCGTTTCCTGAAACGGGTCGCTCCGGTTGAGCGTAAAGCCGCTGACGAGTACCCAAAACAGCTCGCCATTGCCGCGCCGCATGAATTCCAGTCAGGACTATGAGCGCAGGTTGCTCGTGGCTACTGTTTTAAGGCACAAGGCCTGGGCGCACAACATTTCTGAATATGCGGCCATGGACCAATTCCCCTGCAAAGATCCGTTACCCTTTGAGCAGCAATTTCTAGATCTGCAAGGCGTAAATTTGAATTCAAATTTGGCACCGCACTCGCTGGAAGAGTCGCTTTATGCCCGCCAACAAGTTATCTTGTGCACAGGCTCAATTGGCAGGGTTTCCTTGGAGCCATCTATCAAGCACCAAGGAGTATTGTTCTGATTCGCTGATGTTAAAAAAGGGTGCATCAGGTTTTGGTGAGCATGTAGGTGACCAGTTCGTAATGCGAGCCTTGTCATGAAACGTCGGGTCAACCGACACTTTGTTGTGTGACCCTTGTGATGCTCATCCTTAGTCTATGAAAAGGGTCGGCAAGCATTAAGTTTTATGCACAAGTAGTTGCCTCACACCAAAGCCACTGCCTTTCGGAGCATGTCATCCGATGCATCGATGTATCCAATCGTTGTGGAAATGTTGCGGTGTCCCATGGCGCGCATCAGTACCCGAACGCCGACACCTTTAGAACTCAGTGAAGTGGCAAATGATCGGCGGCCGCTGTGGCTGGATGCCCCATCAATACCCGCGCCCTTGTAGAGCTGTAAAAAGTATTGGGCCAGTGTGTTGGCGGTAAAGCCGCGCTTTGGCTCCTTTTGCGTAGCAAAAAACGCCCAATGTGCTTCACGCCGTTTGGCAGTGCTGACATAGCACTCAAGTTTTTTCAGCAGTTTTGGGCTCAAAAACACAATACGCGGGTGACCGCCCTTGGTTTGATCAGCGTTCAAGCGGATTTCATCTTTGACGCGGCCCTCTGCGTTGACCACATCACCCCAGGTTAGGGCGGCAACTTCGCCAACCCGCATGCCCGCAAGGTGGGTTAAAAGCAGCATAGCCCTGTTACGCGCTGCGTGCGCGCGGCTCGCTATGTAGTCCTGTACCCGGCGCAATTCCTGCGCTGTAAGCGTTTTTGCTTTGCCCATGAGCTGTTCCTCCGAAAACACATAAAAGCAGTGCTTTATTGTGTTTTCTTTGATTCGGTTTGGGCAACCTGAGTCCGTCCATTCTGTCGGGTCAATGATTTCAACAACTTACGCTAGAACCAAAGGAAATATGCATTTTGTTTGGTATCGAAGTCGAGCGAACTGCTGTCCGTTCTCGCCACCATCGACCCTGCCGCGCAAGCGGCGGGAACAGTCAGCACGGGCTGGATTTCTGTGGCCAACCACCACGGGTTTCTCTCTCTGGTCCAGACCGGATTGCTGGGCACCAGCGCCACGGTGGTGCCGACCTCGGGCTTTTTGCTCACCCGCATGTGCGCCGCCACTTGGTTGCCACTCAGCACGCGCTCAACCAGCAGTTCCAATTTGCCGCCCGTGGGCTTCTCGCCAAACAGGCGGGCGTTGATGACCTTGGTGTCGTTGAACACCACCAAATCGCCTTTTCTCAACAACTGGGGCAGTTCACGAAAAATGCGGTTGGTAGGGGTGGCTTGGGTGCCATCCAGCAACTTGGAGCCGCTGCGTTCAGGGGCTGGGTGCTGCGCAATCAGCGCTTCTGGCAGCACAAAGTCGAAGTCGCTAAGGGTGTAAGTGCGGGCTGCAGGGGACGTGTTGGTGGGCGAAGAAGTAGGCATAGTGCTTGAGGGTCGGACAAACCCGTACCAAGTTGAATAAAGAGCGCGATTGTCGCAGCCTTGGCTGAGGGAGGTTGCCCTGAGTATTTTCTAAAATTAAGTCCGGCAATTTCCAACTTATCCGCGTACCGACAACAGCCCAAAAAAGTCAGTTCAGAGTTGAATGGGTGCCAGTTCACAGGGCCTTATTTGTTCGGCGGAGTGATCTAGAAGGTTTGGGACGCGGCTTAGGGATCCACTGATCGTGTGCCTGAAGTGCTTGGAGCACCACATTCACTGCCATGCAAATAATCGGATCACGGTCCGAGCTTCGACATACTGCAGCGGTCCACCAGTGCAGCGGTTCGCCGACAAGGGGTTTCCATGTTAAATCTCGTAGCCCACCGACAGATAATGTTTTAGAAAGTGCAGAGGTCGTGAAAGCAACCGCTCCTTCAGAGATTAGCAAGGTGGCCGTCATCCGTACACCATGCAAGACACGCTTTGGTACATACCCGTCGCGATTGCAAGT
>CANJXV010000133.1 GCA_947478935.1 Comamonadaceae bacterium | reverse complement strand
TTGATAATGAACTCCAGCCGCGCTAAGCCCACACCTTCATTGGGCAACTGGCAGAAGTCAAAGGCGAGCTGCGGATTACCCACGTTCATCATGATCTTGACCGCAATCTCAGGCATCACGCCGCGCTGCACTTCGGAGACTTCGGTCTCCAGCAATCCTTCGTAAATAAAGCCCGTGTCGCCTTGGGAGCACACAACGGTTACCAGCGCGCCCTCTTTTAAACGCTCGGTGGCATCACCACAACCCACCACTGCCGGAATACCTAGTTCGCGCGCAATGATGGCAGCATGGCAGGTACGTCCACCCCGGTTGGTCACGATGGCAGAGGCCCGTTTCATCACCGGCTCCCAATTGGGATCGGTCATATCGGTAACGAGTACATCGCCCGCTTTCACCGTATCCATATCGCTAATGTGGTGCACGATGCGAACCGGCCCGGTACCAATTTTTTGCCCGATGGCACGGCCTTCGGCCAGCACAGTACCTTTGCCCTTAAGTTGGTAGCGGTATTCAACCGAATTACCCGCCTGACTTTTCACCGTTTCCGGACGCGCTTGCAAAATATAGATTTCGCCGTCCATGCCATCTTTGCCCCATTCAATATCCATAGGCCGGCCATAGTGGTCTTCGATGATCAAGGCGTAGCGGGCCAATTGCTCCACGTCAGCATCGGTCAAAGAGTATCGGTTGCGCAATTCAGTAGGTACGTCGGTAGTCTTGACTAGTTTGGCGCCAGCGCCTTGCTCGGCAGCGCTGGTAAATTCCATTTGCAATAGTTTGGAACCCAGGCTGCGGCGGATAATGGCTCGATTGCCCGCGCGCAACATGGGTTTGTGTACATAAAACTCATCCGGATTGACGGCGCCCTGCACCACGGTTTCACCCAAACCGTAGCTGGAGGTGATGAAAACCACATCCTTGAAACCTGACTCGGTGTCTAAGGTAAACATCACACCCGCGGCGCCCACGTCGGAGCGAACCATGCGCTGCACGCCTGCGCTCAGGGCCACGTTGTCATGCGTAAAGCCTTTGTGTACGCGGTAGCTGATGGCCCTGTCGTTGTAGAGCGAGGCGAAGACTTCGCGGATCTTGTGCAATACATCTTCAATGCCCACAACATTCAAAAAAGTCTCCTGCTGACCAGCAAAAGAGGCGTCGGGCAAGTCCTCAGCGGTAGCGGACGAACGCACCGCAAACGAGGCTTTTGGCGTACCGGCCTTGAGTTGGGCAAAAGCTTGGCGGATCTGTGTTTCCAGTTCGGCCGGAAACGGCTGGCCCTCGACCATGGCACGGATCTCAGCGCCCGCATGTGCCAGCGCGCGCACGTCCTCCACATCCAATGCTTTGAGCCGCTGGCTGATGCGACCAACTAAGTCCTGATGCCTCAAAAACTCACGAAAAGCAAACGCGGTGGTGGCAAAGCCGCCAGGGACTTTTACACCGCCGGGTAATTGGGAAATCATTTCACCCAGGCTGGCGTTTTTGCCACCTACGGCCTCCACATCAGTCATGCGTAAATGCTCAAAGGGAACGACCCAAGCGGTGTCGCTAAATAGTGCAGACATAGGAACTCCAAAGTTAAAAACTGGTCAAGCCGGCAGGGCGCGTACGCGGCGGGCTTGGCGAAACAATCAGGCGGGCAAAAACTCGTTATGGTGCTAGTTCTGGAGTCTGTGCGCCGGCCTGTGGGTTCGGGCCCAGCTGATTGTAGGGTTGGGCAATGCGACGGGCGCAGGCACTGCCCATACTGGACAATAGGCTACGTCAGGGCGCCGCATTGGGCGCGCCCGGCCCACCCAAAGCCTTGCCCCATGTCCCATCGCAGCGTTTTTTTTGTCTCTGACGGCACCGGCATTACCGCCGAAACTTTTGGCAAAGCCATTCTGGCCCAGTTTGAAGTGCGCACGCGCTCGGTGCGCCTGCCCTTTGTCGATACGGTGGACAAGGCCCATCAGGCGGTACGCCAAATCAACCATGCCGGAGTGCAAGACGGCCAAACGCCCATCGTTTTCAGTACTCTGGTCAATATGGAAGTGCTCAAAGTGATCCGAGACCATTGCCAGGGCATGCTGCTGGACATGTTCGGTACTTTCGTGCGTCCTTTGGAACAGGAGCTACAGCTCACCTCCAACCACCGGATCGGACGCTTTAGCGATGCCAGTAAAAGCCAGGAGTACCAGGCGCGCATTGAGGCTATCAATTTTTCATTGGCGCACGACGACGGCCAAAGCAACCGGGACCTGGAGCAGTCGGACGTGATTCTGGTGGGCGTGAGCCGAAGTGGGAAAACGCCGACTTCACTTTATCTGGCCATGCAGTACGGTATGAAAGCTTCTAACTATCCCCTCATACCTGAGGACTTCGAGCGGCGCCAGTTACCGGTCGCCTTGGTGCCGCACAAACGCAAAATTTTTGGCCTGAGCATCCAGCCGGAGCGCTTGAGCGAAATCCGTAACGAGCGGCGCCCCAATTCCAAATACGCGTCGCTGGAAAACTGCCGTATGGAAGTGCACGAAGCAGAAAGCATGATGCGCCGCGCTGGCATACGCTGGCTTTCCACGACCACCAAGTCGATTGAGGAAATAGCCACCACCATCTTGCAGGAATTGCAGCCCGAAAGGCTCACGTATTAGCGTGTCTGCGGTCAAAAGAGCGGCGATAAAAGCGCCTTAGCGACCACCAGACACCTACTTTAGCCGCTGGCACAGCCCCAGCTTGGGGCCCTAGTGCACTGCTTTTAGAGACCGATCGCAGCAATACCTGCGCGGGCCACTTGCGCGTCTTCGCTGGACTTGACACCGCTGACACCCACCGCGCCTATGCAATGGCCGTCCTTCATGATGGGAACGCCGCCTTCGAGCATGCCCTGCAAGTCTGGCGCACTGAGGAAGGACATACGGCCGCCGTTAATCATTTCTTCGTAAACCTTGCTTTCCCGCATGCCCAGCGCCGAGGTGCGGGCTTTGGCCGGGGCGATCTGGGCAGAAATAGGGGCTACCCCATCCAAGCGTTGGAACCACATTAAGTTGCCGCCGTCATCCACGATAGCGATACAAACGGCCCAGCCATGTTTGAGCGCTTCGGCTTCTGCGGCTGCGGCTATGGTTTTCAAATCCGAGAGTTCAAGCGTGGCTTTGGTTTTCATACAAACGTCCAATGAAAGGGTCAATAAAGTCAAAACCGGCAGCATAACCGCTCTGGCCGCCCTGATTTACACGCCTGCGCGAGGGGCAACCCTGCCAAATATCGGGCTAATACAGGCATCGAAAGTGGCACGAGCCCTTGCAAGTGCCTAAAATGACCCTACCTGTAACAGGTATCTTTAGGAGATGGACTATGAATGAGCAAGCTTCCTTTTTGGAACAAGGTCTGGAGTACGGCGTAAGCCTTGAGCAGCGCAACAAGGTTTTGCGCAACACTTATTGGCTGTTAGCCATCAGTCTGGTGCCAACGGTGCTTGGCGCTTGGGCCGGTGTGGCGTTTGGCTTGGGTCAGCTGTTTAGCGGCGCATTGGGCATGGTGCTTTTCCTGGCCATGGCTTTTGGTTTTATATACGGCATTGAAAAGACGAAAAACTCAGCCGCTGGCGTGCCCGTGTTGCTGGCCTTTACCTTCTTCATGGGGCTGATGATGTCCCGCCTGATCGAATCAGTGCTGGGCTTTAAGAATGGCCCAGACCTGATCATGACCGCTTTTGGTGGCACGGCAGGCGTTTTCCTGGTTATGGCCACACTGGCCACGGTCATTAAACGGGACCTGTCGGGTATGAACCAATGGCTGTTTGTCGGCGTCATCGTCCTTTTGGTGGGAGGCATTATCAATATGTTTGTCGGCTCCACCGTGGGCATGATGGTTTTGTCCATGATTTCGATTGCCATCTTCAGCGCCTACATGCTGTACGACATCAAGCAAATTATCGATGGTGGCGAGACCAACTACATCACCGCCACCTTGGCGCTTTACCTAGACATCATCAATGTGTTCCAAAGCTTGCTGGCGCTGTTGGGCATTTTCGGTGGAGAGCGCGACTAAGCGCTATTCCTCGCAGCCGGGCACCGTTAATCTGCCCGACCTCATACCAGCAAAGGCCCGTAAGGGCCTTTGCTTTTTTGGGTCTGCCCCTGCGACCTATACTGACTATAAGCAGGCATAACAGGAATGTATGGACATGGTGCGGCGCAATTGGATAGGGTGTTGGAGCCTCCTTTGGTTGGGCCTGGCGGCGCATGGCGCACGCGCGGCAGAGGTACAGGTGGCTGTCGCCGCCAATTTTTCCGGCACCATGAAGGTCTTATCCCAGGTATTCGAGCAAGAAAGCGGTCACCAGGCGCGCATCATTACCGGTGCCACCGGCAAGTTTTACGCCCAAATCAAAAATGGGGCCCCTTTCCAGGTACTGCTGGCCGCCGATGCGCAAACTCCGATGCTTTTGGAACAAGAAGGTTTTGCTGTGCCCGGCAGCCGCTTCACTTACGCATTGGGCCGCCTGGTTTTATGGAGCAAGCAGACAGACCTTGTGGACACGCAAGGCGATGTTTTGCGTTCGGCCCGATTCAAACGTCTGGCCATTGCAGACCCCCGGCTTGCGCCCTACGGAGCAGCAGCCGTACAGGTGCTGGAGCATATGGGGGCAATGGCGCAAGTCAAAGACCGGCTGGTGCAGGGTGACAGCGTGGCCCAGGCCTACCAATTTGTGGCCAGCGGCAACGCCGAACTGGGTTTTATTGCCAGTTCGCAGTTGGTGGTCAACGGACAGCCTAAGGTCGGTTCCTCCTGGTTGGTGCCCGAATCTCTGCACAGTCCATTGCGGCAAGATGCAGTGTTGCTCAAATCGGGGCAAGCCAATCCCGCAGCCATCGCGTTAATGGTCTTCTTGCAGTCGTCGCGTGCGCGTGCTGTGATGCGCGAGCACGGCTATACCCATTAAGAGCCGCAACTATGTTGTCTCCGCAAGACTGGACTGCCATCGGCCTGACGCTGCGTCTGGCAAGCGTCAGTACCTTGGTTTTGCTGCTGCTAGCCAGCCCGCTCGCATGGTGGCTGGCGCGCAGCGGCTCCGCATGGCGTGCGCCGGTGGCCGCGCTGACATCGCTCCCCCTGGTGTTGCCGCCCACGGTTTTGGGCTTTTACTTGCTAGTTACGCTTGGGCCGGAGGGGCCACTGGGGCACATGACGCTGCTGCTGGGCCTAGGCACCCTGCCCTTTAGTTTTGCCGGTCTGGTGGTGGGCTCGGTGGTTTATTCGCTACCTTTTGCGGTACAACCCCTGCTGCACGCCTTTCAAAACATGGGCAACCGGCCAATGGAGCTGGCGGCCACTCTGCGTGCTTCGCCTTTGGACACGTTTTTTAGCGTGGCATTGCCGCTGGCCTGGCCGGGCTTTGTAAGCGCTGCCGTGCTTAGTTTTGCCCACTCCATCGGTGAGTTCGGCATGGTCCTGATGATGGGCGGCAACATACCGGGCCAGACGCAGGTACTGTCCACCCAAATTTACGGCCATGTGGAAGCTATGGCCTACAACCAGGCGCACACCCTGGCAGCCGGCATGCTGGTGTTTTCATTCGCGGTACTTCTGGGCCTGAATCTGCTGCAAAAGCGCGGCTTGCGCATGGGAAGCTAGCAGTGCCCGCCGATAACCAGATCACTTTGCGACTACAGCGCCAGGAATTCAGCTTGGAGGTGGACATCCGCCTGCCTTCGCAAGGCATAACGGCGGTGTTTGGCGCTTCGGGCTCTGGTAAAACCAGTTTGCTGCGTTGCGTTGCTGGCCTGGAGCGTCCCGCCCAGGGTTTTGTAAGAATGGGAGGTCAGATTTGGCAAGATGCAGACGTCTTTCTACCCACCTGGCTTAGGCCGCTGGGCTATGTTTTCCAAGAGGCAAGTTTGTTCGAGCACCTGATGGTCAAAGGCAATCTTCAGTTTGGGCTGCGCCGCAGTAAGCAGCAGGAGGCCGGGCAGAAGCATCTGCAACAAGCCATTGAACTGCTGGGCATTGAGCACTTGCTAGAGCGGCGGGTACAAGAACTTTCGGGCGGTGAGCGCCAGCGGGTTGCCATCGCCAGTGCTCTGGCCCTACAACCGCGCGTGCTACTGCTGGACGAGCCGCTGGCCGCGCTGGATGCGGCGCGGCGCCAAGACATACTGCCCTGGCTGGAGCGGCTGCGCGACGAAGTGCACATCCCCATGCTCTACGTAACGCACGCGCTGGACGAAGTGGTGCGCCTAGCTGACCACCTATTGGTGCTGGAAAACGGCAAACTAGCCGACAGCGGCCCGGTGGCCCAGGTGCTGGGCCGCAGTGTTGCTGGAGCCGCCAGCGGCGAAGATAGGGGCGTGCTGCTGCACGCCACCGTGCAGGAGTTCGACCCGGTCTGGCATTTGATGCGCGTGGGCTTTCCCGGTGGCAGCCTTTGGGTCAAGGATAAGGCGCTGGCCCTGGGCGCACCGGTGCGCATCCGTGTTCTGGCGCGCGATATCAGCCTGGCTGTTGGCCAGTCACCGGTCAGCAGTATTCAAAATCTGCTGCCGGTGACTGTGCTGGAACTAATGGCGGATACACATCCCTCGCAGTGCCTGGTGCGGCTTTCCTGCGGCGATGCCGAGGCAAGCGTGCTCTGGGCGCGCATCACTGCGCGCGCAGCCCATGCCCTGGGTTTGCGATCGGGCATGCCCGCCTGGGCGCAGGTCAAAGCGGCGGCTTTAGTCGGCGCTTAGCCCGCAAACGGTAGGTTTCAATGGCAAAACAGGAAAGTATTTGCAGCAAGCCTGCCGCTTGTCGCCATTCTGAGCCCCGCAGCGCAGCTTGAGGGCCGCGCTAGTCTTCTGGGCTAGAATGCGTGGTTTTCCGCGGCAAGTACTGCGGGCTTTGGATCAGGCAGTCGTTTGCCTGAGGGCCCACGGGAGGCTACCGCATCTGATGGATAGACTATGAAAGCTGGCATTCACCCCAACTACCGCGACGTTTGTTTTGTGGACTTGTCCAATAACTTCAAATTCGTCACCCGTTCCTGCGCGAACACCAAAGAAATGATCAAGATGG
>CANJXV010000132.1 GCA_947478935.1 Comamonadaceae bacterium | reverse complement strand
TTGCAAGGCCAGTACATCGACCGGGTTGGCGCTCAGCCAGTCCAGCACCTGGGGCAGGCGCACCGCTAAAGAATTGACGTTCCAGGTGGCAAATTGCATGGTTCAAAGCGGCATGGTGCGCTGGTAATTCACAAAACTATAGGCTAAGCCATTGGCTGAAACATGGCTCGCGCGCTGCGTCTCACGCCATTCGTTGTCAAGCTGCGGCGCAAAGGCATCGCCTTGCACTTGCAGGTCAATTTCGGTAACGACCACGCTGTGCGCCAACGGCAGGGCCTGGGCATAGATTTGTGCGCCGCCTATCACCCAGGCATCGGGCGCATCGCCGCACCGCGCTAATGCGTCTTGCAAGGAGGCCGCCGCTTGCGCGCCTTGGTCTTGCCAATTGGGCTGGCGTGTGACCACCAGGTTCAAGCGGCCTGGCAGTGGGCGGAATTTTGGGGGCAGCGAGTCCCAGGTTTTGCGGCCCATGATGACGGGGCAGCCCAGGGTGTGGCGTTTGAAGTGCGATAGGTCTTCGGGCAGATGCCAGGGCAGGGTGTTGTTAGCGCCAATCACGCCGTTGGCTGCGCGCGCATAAATCAGGTGCAGGCGGGTCGCCATGGCGGGTGCTTAGACCGCGACCGGCGCGGAAATCGCTGGATGTGGGGTGTAGCCCAGCACCTCAAAGTCCTCAAACGCATAGTCAAAAATACTGGCTGGGCAGCGCTTAATGTGCAGGGTAGGGTAGGCCATGGGCACACGGCTGAGTTGCAGCTCAACTTGCGTGTGGTGGTTGCTATAGACATGGCAATCGCCACCGGTCCAAATGAAATCGCCCACGTCCATATTGCATTGCTGGGCGATCATGTGCGTGAGTAGCGCGTAGCTGGCGATATTGAAAGGCACGCCCAGAAAAATATCTGCGCTGCGCTGGTACAGCTGGCAGCTCAGGCGCGGCTTGGTGCCAGGCCCATCGGCGGGCGCCACATAAAACTGAAAAAACGCATGGCAGGGCATCAGCGCCATCTTGGACAAATCAGCCACATTCCAGGCGCTGACGATCATGCGGCGCGAGTCGGGGTTGCTCTTCAAAGTCGCCATCAATTCGCTGATCTGGTCGATATGTTTGCCCTCTGGCGTCGGCCAACTGCGCCATTGCACGCCATAGACCGGCCCAAGGTCGCCATCGGGTTTAGCCCATTCATCCCAGATGCTGACGCCGCGCTCTTTGAGCCAGTGGTTGCTACTGGAGCCAGTCAAAAACCACAGCAACTCCTGGATGATGGAGCGCAAATGCACTTTCTTGGTGGTGACCAGAGGAAAGCCTTCCTGCAGGTTAAAGCGCATCTGGTAGCCAAACACGCTGGTGGTGCCAGTGCCAGTGCGGTCCTGCTTGTGCACGCCCTGCGTAAAGGCATGGCGCAGCAGGTCTTCGTATTGGTGGCGGATAGGGCGTTCGGAGTGGCTGGTCATGTCTTTAGATCGTGTGGTAATGGCCTGCGAGGCGCAGCGCTTGGCGAGCCGTCAAATTGTAGGCGGGCAGGGTGCCAGCGACTCAGCTGATCCGATCGAGCGCGCTGGTCATCAGCAGCAGCAGCGCCAGCAAGCCCACCACTGCAGGCATCACCGCGACCAGGCCGGCCCAGGTGGCCAGCACGCCAAAGGCAGCCGGAATAACCGAGCCGCCCACATAGGCGCAGGCCATTTGACGGCCAATTAAGCGCGTAGCCGCGTCCGCTGGAAAGCGACGTGTGGTTTCATGCATCATGGACGGGAAAATCGGCGCGCAGCCCAGGCCCATCAGCATCAAGCCCCAGGGCGACAGCGCGCCAAACACCATAGGCAGCGCAAACACCAAGGCGCCGCCCATGGCCATTGCAATGCCCAGGCGCACCAGCTTGCGGTTGCCCAGGCGGTCGGCAATCAGGCCCACGCCAAAGCGCCCTGCGGTAATCGACCCGAAATACAGTCCCACCCAGAGTCCGGCTCCGGGCGGCGACAGTCCGCGTTCGTTCACCAAAATACTGGCAGCCCACAAGCCGGTGCCCATTTCGGCGCCGACGTAAACCAAAAAGCACAAAGGTGCAAGCCACCAGGCCAAGAGATGCACCCCATGCGCCTGCACTTCGTTGTGCGCATCGGTCACGAGAGTTTGCTGCGGCGCCTGCGCCCAGAGTCGCAAGGACGTCCACAACACCATCGCCAAACCCAATTGCGCCAGACCGATCGCTTGCACGCCCACATGCCAACCACCGCTGCTGGCCAAAGCGGCGCCCATCACCAAGGGGCCGGTGCTGGCGCCCACGCCCCAAAAGCCGTGCAGCCAGTTCATATGCCGCGAGGAATAATGCGCAGCCACAAATTGGTTCAGCGCTGCATCCACCGCACCCGCGCCTAGGCCCAGGGGCACGGCCAGTGCCACGCACCAATTAAAACCGGGCGCCACCGAAAAAGCCAGCAAGGCCAGTGCCGTCATGAAGCAGCTGGTAGCGACGATGGCTCCGGTGCCAATGCGCTGTATCAACCCACCGGCCATAAATCCGGCACTGGCCGCACAGGCCGTCATGGTCAGCGTAATTGCGCCGACCGCCGCCAGCGGCTGCTGCATCTCCAACTGCATAGCGGGCCAGGCCACGCCCAAAATCCCATCGGGCAGACCGATGCTGATAAAGGACATATAGACAATTGCGAGTAAAAAAATTTGCGCCATGAGGTCAAGGACTAGTGGGTGCTAGGTGAGCTAATTTGTATTTGCCATTTGACTGTCCCGCTTGGGCAATGCAAGCGTATGGCTTGCACCACTAAATGCGAGTAGCGAAGTGAATTAGCGATTCAAAAGCGTGTTATTGGCAAATAAAACCGGATTGCTTCACTGCATTGGCAATGGCGTCACAGTGCTTTGGCGGAGTGCCCCTAAGCCTGCCACAAAGCGGTTTAAGGGCGCGCTAGCATGCGTCCGGGGTTAAACATATTGTGCGGGTCCAGCGCAGTTTTGATGGAGCGCATCAGGCCCATCGCCACCGGCGATTTGTGCTTTTCCAGCTTCTCGCGTTTGAGGCTGCCGATACCATGCTCGGCCGAGATGGAGCCGTTATAAGCATCTACCAGCGCATAAACCACGCCATTGACTGGGCCTTCTTGCTCTCGCAAAAACTTTTCGGCGTCCTGGCCGTCGGGCGCTTGTACGTTGTAGTGCAAATTGCCGTCGCCCAGGTGGCCGTAGTTCACCAGGCGTATACCGGGAAAGGCCTGCGCCAGGGCCGCATCGGCTTGGGCCACAAACTCAGGAATGCGTGACACCGCAATTGAAATATCGTGTTTGATATTGAGTCCCTCTTGCGCTTGGGCCAGCGGAATGCTCTCTCGGATATGCCATAGCGCGCGCGCCTGGGCCATGCTTTCGGCTACCACCGCATCGCTGACGCAACCGGCTTGCATAGCGGCTTCCAGTAAGTGCTCAAACTGGCTGCGCGCGTGTTCATCAGATTCGTTGTCCGAGTTTTCCAGCACCACGCAATAGGGGCTGTTCTCATAAAAAGGCACGCGCTGCTGCGGGAAATGTTTGACCACCAACCTCAGGGCAAACTGGCCCATCACCTCAAAGCCCGTCAACCCCGCGCTCAAATACTGGTGCGCCAAGCCCAGCAATTGCACCGCCGCCTCCAACGAGGGAACGGCAGCAAATGCTGTGAGTTGCGATTTGGGCAGCGGGTACAGCTTCATAGTGGCGGCGGTAATCACGCCCAGCGTGCCTTCCGAGCCGATAAACAAATGCCGCAAGTCATACCCGGTATTGTCCTTGCGCAAGCCGGTCAGGCCACTCCAGACTTCGCCTTGCGCTGTCACCACTTCCAGACCCAAGCAAAGTTCGCGCGTGTTGCCGTAGCGCACCACTTGCGTACCCCCGGCATTGGTGCCCAGGTTGCCACCTATGGTGCAACTGCCTTCGGATGCCAAACTCAAAGGAAATAAAAACCCGGCTTTCTCGCACACCTCTTGCAGGCTTTGCAACACGCAACCGGCCTCTACCGTAATCGTCAGGTTGCCGCCATCCAAAGCGCGCACTGCGTTCATGCGGGTCAGGCTGAGCACCACTTGCGTGCCGCTGGCGTCGGGCGTGGAGCCGACCACCATGCCGGTGTTACCACCCTGGGGCACGATGCTCACGCCCGCCGCAGCGCAAGCTTGGACCACTTGCGCTACGTGCGCGGTGGACGCAGGGCGCACCACCGCCAGTGATTTGCCGCGCTCGCGTTTGCGCCAGTCCAGCTCGTAGCCGGTCAAATCGCCTTCAGTCAAAACATGCGCGTCGCCAACAATGGCGCGCAGCGCGGGGAGCAATGTGGGGGGGGGATTCATAAGCGGATTTCAGCTTGGGTCGGTAATCGGTGTTTCGCTCTGGCCTGCAGCTTTGGCATCGCGCTGGCGCAAGCGCACATGCGTCAGGCAGGCGACAAAGAGAATCAGGCACAAAGCAATTTCTAGCAAGGCGCAGTAGTTACCTGGTGGCTTGTCGCCCCAAGCGCGCACCACGCCCTCGGTAAAGTACAGCCACACCAGCATGGAGACCCAGCGGTAGGTGTACATACGGTTTTTCAGCAAGCCGGCCAGTGGCAGGCATAAGGGCAAGGCCTTGAGCGCCAGCCACGAGCCGCCGGGCCTCAGCGGGGCGGCGAGCAGCTCCCATACTAGGCTCAGGACGATCAGCCCTAGCAAGCTGCCCACGGCCAGCGCACGGCTGATATGCACATGGTTTTCCACAAGGGCGAGCGGGGCCACGGCGGGTTCGGAACTAGGGTGGGGCGGGGAGGGAGATAGGGGTGCTTGCATGTCGGTGGCATCATAGCGGCCATGCAAATGCTCCCACGCTTCCAACTTTGGCTGGCCGATGTCCGCCATGTGCCCTGGCTACCGGCCCTTCAAACCCTGCGCGAGCGCTTTCGCGAAGACCGCCTGGGCCTGACCGCCAGCAGCCTCACCTTCACCACCACCATCGCCCTGGTGCCGCTGCTGACCGTGGCCTTAGCGGTGTTGACGGCCTTTCCGATGTTCGCCAAATTTCAGGATGTGCTGCAAAAGTGGCTGGTCACCAGCCTCATACCTGACGACATTGCCCGCCAGGTGCTGGGCTACCTGAACCAGTTTTCACGCAAAGCCAGCAAGCTCGGCGCCTTTGGCTTAGGCGCTCTGGTGCTGACTTCGCTGGCGCTGATATTCACGATTGACCGCACCATCAACAGCATCTGGCGTGTACGCACGCTGCGACCTTTGGGTCAACGCCTCTTGATTTACTGGTCGGCGCTGACGCTGGGGCCGCTCATTTTGGGCGTGAGCATTAGCGTGAGTTCGTATGCGATTTCGGCCTCGCGCGGCCTGGTGGAGGGCATGCCCGGCGGCGTGGGCTTCTTGCTAGATGCCACGCAGTTTTTGATGGTGGCAGGCGGTATGGCTGCAATGTTTCATTACCTGCCCAATACGCGGGTGCGCTGGGGCCACGCCTGGATGGGTGGCTTGTTTGTTGCCACTGGTTTGGAAGTAGCCAAGCGCCTGCTGGGCTGGTACCTGGAAACAGTGCCCCTGTATTCGGCGGTCTATGGTGCGTTTGCCACGCTGCCGATTTTGCTGGTCTGGATTTATTTGTCTTGGGTCATCGTCTTGCTGGGTGCCGCCCTGACGGCTTATGTGCCGGGCCTGATCGCCGGTTTGCCGCCAAGGCGCCAGGCACCGGGCGCACGCTTTGGCCTGGCTCTGGCGCTGCTGGCAAGCCTGGGCGCAGCGCGCACGCAAAGCGCCCGTGGTCATACCACGGCCCAACTATGCGAGGACTTGCACGTGGACCCGCTGGACCTGGCCGATGTGGTGGACGTGCTCACCACCATGGACTGGATTGGCAAATTGCAAGAGGCTACCGAGGCCGACGGTGGGGCCCGCTGGGTGCTGCTGGTGGACCCGGTGCAAACCCCCATCGCTCCCCTGGTGCAAAACCTCTTGCTGGCGCAGGATGCACATACCAGTCAGTTCTGGCGCACTGCTTTGCGCTCGGCTTGTAACCTGCACGAAGTGATGTAAATCACGCTCGCGACTGGGGTGCGCTTGCCGTTTATGGTGAGCGTCGTGGCAACCATCGCCATAAAGCGTACGCGTCAGTTTTCAGTCATAAAAGCCCTATTTCTGGGTGTACCATTGCGCCCCTAACGCAAGGCTTCTTTAGGCTTGAGTTTGGAAGTATCAAAGAATTGAGAAACATTGTTTTTATGCATAGCAAAAAGAAGAAGTTACTCCAGCATCTGCGTACCGAAGTCTTTTGTCGATTAGGCGTATCTCCAGTTCACGGCATTGGCGTATTTGCGATTCGCGATATTCCCAAAGGCTCTAAGCCCCTCAAGTCGCGCCTGAAGCTGCATGAAATTAAGTTCAACCACGCCGAGATCAGTTCGCTGCCGCCGCAGGTGCGCAAAGAGTTGGACATGTTCTGTTATTACGATAAGCACCATATGCTTATCCCGGGTATCGGCATGAATGCCATGAATATGTCGGTGTACCTGAACCACTCCAAAACGCCCAACCTCAAAATGCGCAAAGACGGCGTCTTGCTGGCGCTGCGTGACATCAAGCAGGATGAAGAATTGGTGATGGACTATGACGACAGCTTCGGCGAAGTCCACACCTTCGGGCCTGGGGCCGACGACTGAAGGCGGCTGTCGCAAAGGCATAAAAAAACCGGCGAGATGAGGCCGGTTTTTTTATGGATGCAAACGGCCCAAGCCGCATTGCCTTAGTCCGAGCGCATGCGATAAACCTGGTTCCAGTCTTCGCGCTTGAAGTCAGTGTGCAGGGGCGAGGTCGGGTCCAGCGCCAAGGGGTGATCCAGGTCGGTCATGGCCAGGGCAAAAATAGGCTCGTGGTCGGTCACGAACAGGGCTTTGTAGCCATAGTCACCCACCGGCCCAAGGTTGTAATAGGCATAGCCCGCTTTTTGCGTCCAGCGCGAGGCCAGCAAGCAGGCATAAATGCCGGGTGAGCGGTTGCGGTAGTCGGTATTCCACTGGCAAAAACTGCCATAGAC
>CANJXV010000131.1 GCA_947478935.1 Comamonadaceae bacterium | reverse complement strand
GAATCTCTTGCCCAACAACTTCGCCCTCATCGGCGTGGACCGGCTGGAAATGAGCGACGAGGCCTTTCGCAGCCATGTGGAAGAGTCGGTACGCGCATTCGCCGCCGATAAGCACTATGCCCAAACCCTGGACGAGGCCAATCTCAAGCGCCTGCTGTCCAGCATGACCTATTTGTCGGCCGACTTTGGGGCCGCGGCGTCGTATGGGGAGCTGGGCAAGCGCCTGGAAGCGGTCAAGACCAGCCACCAGGTCAACGACAACGTGATGTTTTACCTGGCCGTCGGTGCGCGCTTTTTCGGCGGCATCGTCGATCAACTCGGCGCTGCCGGATTGGTCAACGAGACCAATCACCATTGGCGCCGTGTGGTGGTAGAAAAGCCTTTCGGCAGCGATCTGGCCTCGGCGCAAGCGCTCAATACCCAGCTACGCCACAGCCTGGCCGAGTCGCAGATCTACCGCATGGACCACTTCCTGGGTAAGGAAACTGTGCAAAACATCATGCTGATGCGCTTTGCCAACGGTATCTTCGAGCCGCTATGGAACCGCGACCATATTGACCATGTGCAAATCACCGTGGCCGAAACGGTGGGCGTGGAAAAGCGCGCGGCCTTTTACGAAACCACCGGCGCCATGCGCGACATGATGCCCAACCACGTCTTCCAGCTGCTGGCACTGACGGCCATGGAATCGCCCGCCTCGTTTGACGCGGATGCGGTGCGCAATGAAAAAACAAAGGTGCTGCAGTCGGTGCACCGGGTGGATGCCGTCACCGACAGCGTGCGCGCCCAATACAGCGCCGGTAGCCGCGACGGCCAAGCACTGGCGGGCTACTTGAAGGAAGAAGGCGTCCACACGGGCAGCAAAACCGAGACCTATGTCGCCCTCAAGCTGGGCATCGACAACTGGCGCTGGGCGGGCGTGCCCTTTTATTTGCGCACCGGCAAGGCCATGGCCAAGCGCCAAAGCGAGATCGTTATCCAGTTCAAGCGCCCACCGTTTTCGCTGTTTCGCGATACCGCAACCGAAGCCCTCACGCCCAACGCGCTGGTCATCAAGCTGCAGCCCGACGAAGGCGCCATGCTCACCTTCGGCGCCAAAATCCCCGGCCCGAAAATCCAAATCGGCCAAGTGCACATGGACTTTCACTACAAGGACTACTTTCAAAACGCGCCTAGCACCGGCTATGAAACTCTGATCTACGACTGCATGATTGGCGATGCCACGTTGTTCCAACGCTCGGACAGCGTGATGGCCGGTTGGGACATCGTACGCCCCTTACAGGAATACTGGGCCGACCCCAAAGCGCCGCTGGCCCACTACGCAGCCGGCTCTGAAGGGCCAGTTGCGGCAGACGAATTGCTAGGCGCTAGTCATAGGGCGTGGCGCCCGCTGGCTTGACCGCTGCAAGCGGGGGCCGACTATTGCAATCGGCCTCCGCTCTATGGCGACCGTTTGAGCGGCGGCACTAATTAGCCACCTTTTAGGCGCATGGGTGTTTGCTGGGCGCCAGAATACCTGTTCTTTTAATAATTCTTTAGCGTACTATCGCCATTAATAAAATGGCTTGCGGCAGGTTTCGGTCCCCTGCTTGAGCCTGACGACGATCAGCATGACCGAGGGTGCCCTCAAGACCTCACTTGGATTTATGACTGGAAAACTTTGCTATACGCGCTACCCCGATTTAGCATGCGGGCAGGGCTAGGCAAGCAAATCAAACGACCATGCAGACCCGGCATTTTTCAGCGCATTCCTACCTCTCGAAGCCAGTAATCCCAGGCAGGCTTGAGCGCATGTTTGCACAATTGCTTGGAGGTTTGTTGATAGTTGGCTTGGCCTCACTCGGTGCCTGTGGAGGTGGGGGCACTGGTACTGGTGTTGGTAGCGATAGCAATGGCGGAAGTAACAACGCGGCGAGCACCATTCTCACCCCGTCGGCCCAACTAGCCAAGACCTGTGTAAGCCCTAATCCAACTGCGGGTGAAATACAAGGCACGGCAGACAGTGAAAAGGCCTGGGTGCGGTCTTTTGTGGACGAGCGCTACCTTTGGTACAAAGACGTTCCCAGCTTGGATGCGAGCCAATATGCCAGCGCCGCCGAATATTTTGATGTATTAAAAACGCCAGCCAAAAACAGCGGTGAGGGAGATTTAGATCGATTCCATTGGTCGGAAACAAAGGACACTTATGACCAATACAACGCTGGTATAGCAGTCGATTACGGAATCGATTGGTCTGTCGTTTCTAAGTCAGTACCGCGCAGCTTCGTGGTGTACAACGTAGAGCCGGAAAGTCCTGCGGGCAAAGCCGGTGTGCAGCGCGGTGACAAGCTCATCAAAGTAGACGGTATTGACTTCGTAAATGGCACAGATTTAACGGTACTCAATAACGGCGTATATCCGAAAGACCAGGTCCCGCACACGCTTGAGTTGCAACGTGGAACATCCAACCTTCCTCCTTTTACGCTGAAGGCGGCCCAATACGCCACCACACCGGTTCGAGCGGCGAAGGTAATTACCGACAACGGCAAAAAAGTCGCCTACCTGTATGTCGACTCTTTTATCGCGAAGTCGCAAGATGCGCTTATCACCGCGTTTAACACGTTTAAAACCCAGGGCGCCACGGAACTGGTGATCGACATGCGTTACAACGGCGGCGGTCTCTTGTATATCTCCAGCCAACTCGCCTACATGATTGCTGGCTCCAGTGCTAGCAGCGGCAAGATTTTTAACAAGCTGGTTTACAACGATAAGCGAAGCAGCGAAAACTACACCTACTACTTCATACCTTACGCACTAGATACTGCATACCGCCACGATGTTGCACGCCCCTTGCCCAGCCTCAACCTCAATCGCGTGACCCTGCTGGTGGACCGTGGCACGGCCTCCGCCAGCGAAGCCGTGATTAACGGTTTAATGGGTATCAATGTCACCGTCAATTTAATCGGTTCCAATACCTACGGCAAGCCCTACGGTTTTACGCCCCAAGGCAACTGTGGACGCTACTACTACGCAGTGGAATTTAAGGGCGAGAACCACAAAGGTTTTTCGGATTTTGACGCCGGTTTCCCCCCTACCTGCATGGTCAAGGACGATTTAAATTTTCAGCTCGGCGACCTCACAGAACCCCTGCTTGCCGAAGCGCTGCAGTACCTCAAGAGCGGCAAATGTACCAGTACCCCCGCCGCCAGCATCAAAGCGATGGGTGTCCCAGATCAGGGGCCTTCCGTGATGGAGCCGACGCGTTCACGCGCACTCATGATCCCGACCAAGGTGTACCCATGAAAACCAAACGTAGGGTGCCAAGCGCGCCGCTCATCCTCCTGGTGCTTAGCGCTTGCCAATCGAGCGCCCTACCGCAAGGCCAACCGGCCCGCCTGCGCAGCGTCAATGACGCGGTACAGCAGGAACTCACACAAGCGCTTACGGATTTAACCGGTGCTTCCCGCTTATTGGTTGACGCGGGGCAATTAAGGCAATCATCGACCTTGACGCTGGAGCGTGCTGGCCGCCAAGATGCCCATGGCGTCCTTTTGCAAGGCGCCGAGCGCGAGCTACCGGATATTTTTCAGCTGCGCTGGTCGGGTGGCCAATGCGCGATCCTGCAGGTCAGGACAGGCAAAAGCCGGGTACTTAAGCAGGCCGATTGCCAGCCTGCGCCCGACTAAACATCAAAAGCTGTCCATCCCGTTAAGCGTCTCAATCTAGCACGCTTAAATCGCCTGACCCAAGCCCCGCCGCAGCACGCAGCCGTTGATGCGCCAAACTCCATCGGCCTGGCGCAGCAAGGTGTACAGCGCCGTCCAGTCCATGCCCTGCGCGTCGCGCATTTGCACCGTCTGCCAGACCTCACTGTCCTGCACAAAAGGCACCTGAAAACTCAGGCCCACAGGGCGATATACCACCGGGTAGGCAATGCGCACCATATCCATGAAATTGCGGGCGGTGATAAACATTTCCTGAATTTTTGGGCTGGCTAATGAAAACGCCTGCTCCGCGTCGTCGTCGGCAAACGCGGCCAACTGCTTTTCTATGACCAACCGCACGGCCGCCCTATCGTCAGGCTCTAGAGGCTCTGCGGCCAGAGCGCCTTGACCATAAAAAACAGCCATCGACCACAGCCAAGCCATTGCTAAAAATCGAAAGTGGCGCATGCGTTTCCCCTTTGGTACTTCGCCAAGCATTTGCCGCTTTCGGCGGGTCTTGCGTTGACGGATCACTTTGGTTTTGGATTTGGGCATGATACCCAAGGCCAACCGAGCGCCGGGCTATAGCGCCGCAGAGGCCCTTGTGCCGCTCCGCTTGACGCGCGCATCAAGGCGTCCGCGCATTTTGTAGCAACCATGCACGCGGGCTCACAATAGGCGCCATGCCGAACCCTGTCAAACCCATCACCGAACTAAACGCAATACCCCTAGCCCGCCGCCTAGCACGCCGACCCAATGCGCATAAAGGCGATAGCGGCAAGGTGCTGCTGATCGGCGGCGCGCCCACCATGGCCGGGGCGCTGGTGCTGGCGGGGCGGGCCGCGCTGCACAGCGGCGCGGGCTACACCGTGCTGTTGATGCTGGACGCGGCCAGCGCGCTTGTGGTTCCCGAACAGCCCGAACTCATGGTGCACGCTGCCGCCCGCTACCCCGACCCTGCGCAGGCGCTGGTAAGCATCGCGCCCGATGTAATAGCCATCGGCCCAGGCTTGGGTTTGGACGAGGCGGCGCAGCGCTGGCTGCGGGCCGCTATAGCTTGGGATGGCCGTTTGGTCATCGACGCGGACGCCCTCACCCTGCTGGCGACGCACCCGCACTTGCTTGACGCACTGCACCAGCGCCCGCAGTCCGCCGCCCTCACGCCGCACCCTGGCGAAGCGGCCCGCCTGCTAAACACCACCAACCACACTATCCAAGCCGACCGCGCACAAGCATTGCAGGCGCTAGTGGCGCACACCGATTGCATCGTCGTGCTCAAAGGCCAGCACAGCCTGGTCGGCGCGCCGGGCCAAGCGCCGCAGCAATGCATGGACGGCAACCCGGGAATGGCCGTGGGCGGCATGGGCGATGTACTGACCGGCTGCCTGGCCGCCCTGGCTGCTCAAGGCCTGCGGCACCACCTAACTCTGTTCGAAGCCACCTGCCTGGCCGTGCAGGCCCATGCGCTGGCCGCTGACCACCTGGTGGCGCAGGGTGTAGGGCCGGTGGGGCTGACGCCCATGGAAGTGGCGTTGAAGATCAGGCGGGTGATAAATGCCTAGTCGGTGCCTGCATACACAAAGCGTTAATGCACATTCAATTTCAAGCAGCGTTTTTGACGCTTGGGGCGCCCGCCCCGCGTACCGTGCAGGCGGGCTGAATACAACTGGGCATCGCTTGGCATCGGTCACCGCCTCATGCACGCATAGGCTGCCCTTGGCGACATCGATCACCGCCGTCAAGGCACTGATGGTCAAACGCTTCTTAAAGGTCTATGCGGACTTCGCCCGTGGGACCTTGGGCGTCAAAACTGCGCTCTACAAATCGCGCGCTATTGCGGCGCAGCATGACCAGACTACTGGCGCGGGTGCCGTAGTCGTTACTTCGGATGAAGGCTGACGATAGTGCTCGTTCGCGCTCTAAAGGGATGCCGGTATCGGGCAGTTGCGCATCGGGCGCGGGCTGGTCGTGGGCCAATAATGCAAACAAGGCATCGTGGCTACTGGCTTGCGTCGCGCTCCGGTGCGCGAGCCAATCTTGCAGCCCGCTTTTGAGCGCCAGCAGCTTGGGCCAGGGCGTGTCAAAACCGGCGTTGGATACGGCGGCAATGCCGGGCTGCATTGCCACGATGTGCGCGCTCTGGCTTTCAAAGCCAAGCAAGGTCTGCCCGTCATAGACCAGTAGGTTGAACGCGTTGTAGCGCGCTGCACTTGTAGCGATGCTTTGCAAGTATTCCAGCGCGCTGCGCTGCCCACTCAAAAAATTGCTGACCAGCGAGCCGCGCGAGGGCGCATCCGCGCGTTGGTTGCGCATGTCGCGCACATTGGTCAGCGCCGCCATGCGGCCACCGTGGGCAAGGCCCAACCAGGTGCCGCCGGCTTGCAGGTCTTTGCCCGCGCTGATGGGCGCATCAGCCCAATGGTGCAATGGCAGCGTGGGCCGGGCGTAGTACTCGTCACGGTTAGCGATGAGTAAGAGCGGCTGATCGGAATCGGGTTGCCAGTTCCAAGCGATAAGGCACATAGTGTTTGCGTGGTGCGGGTTGCTAGTGGCGCGCAGTCTAAGTCTTTGGTGTTCGCTACAGCATGGGTCCGGTCGTGCGCTTGCTTTGCAAAAGCAAAGTGTGTGCACTTGGATGCGCGATGCGCCGCGCGAAAATTGCATGCCGGCAGTGGGTATGCCTTGTTAATTAGTTGATTTGATAATCGCAGCGAGCTGTTGAAACGCAATCTTTTTTTGCACATGCAGCATGGGCAAACAGTGCATTTTTTGGGCTCGAAATAGTTTGAAAAAAATTTTGAAAAAGTGTTACAAAAGTGTGTAAGTCGTGTAAAAATCGCGCATACTATTAGCACCTAGTCAATTAGGTCCCCAAAAACAAGTATGTTGGAAAAAGAGTTGCAGGCCTTGCCCGATTGCACTACCCCAGACATTGCGATGTTCCGCAACGGTTCTGTGTCCTCCAAATTGCGCCGCAAACGTGGCACTTCAAACGTCGGACGCCACCGTGCTGTTTGACCATTGCGCGCAGTGCAGACAGTGCTGCCACATAGAACCCGGCTTTCCACCATTGGACATTACCCTCACCGCCACTGAAAAAAAGGCGATGGGCAGCGTATGCATCGAAACACAGTGCACCCATTTGGGCGACCAGGGCTGCACCCTTGGCGAAGAGAAGCCACTGAGCTGCAAGCTCTACCCGCTGGCTTACCACCCCAAGCAAAAAAAGTTTTACTACGACAGCGATTGCCCCTTGATGCCGGAATATCAGCTTCAGCTGTCCAACCCCCACAGCGAGGCCTCCGCGCATTTGGCCTCGATGCACAGTGCTATCAAAGCACTGCACGCCAGTGATGCGGCGTTTTTGCGCGAAAACTACCGCATCGACT
>CANJXV010000130.1 GCA_947478935.1 Comamonadaceae bacterium | reverse complement strand
TTTAAATAAAAACAACCTGCTAAGTTGTTGTTTTTAAAGGGGTTTTGGCTCCTCAACCTGGGCTCGAACCAGGGACCTACGGATTAACAGTCCGGCGCTCTACCAACTGAGCTATTGAGGAATGTGCGCGAATTTCGAGCAAGAATCGTGCTAGCGGATCCTACCTCTATGAGGTCAATCCCACGCTTTGCTAGTCAACGATTATAGCAAGGTCTTGACCCGATTCAGGCCGAGCTTCCGCTCTCATCGCAATCGACTTTCCCGCCTAAGGAGGGGCGTTAAGCGTTAGGGGCCTTGTACTTACCTACCGCTTTACCGGCTTTTGCCATAGCAATGTTCATTGCTGCCGTCGTGATCAGCTCCTCGCTGGAAATAAATTGAAAAGCGCCGCTGGACATGGTGATTGCGCCAATTTGGGCCATTTGCTCCGCATTTCCTTCAACAATGCAAATGATATCGCCGCTGGATGATGAAAAGTGGATGCTGTGAGTCTTAACACCTAGCGCTTTGAACATCGCCTTGGCAGCAGTGCCGCGATCGTGTGGATTGCTAATCATTCCGGCAAACGCTGCGTTGCTGTATTTGGCGCGGGTTAGATAGATGGACATTTATATTTCCTTAAAACAGGTGTTGGTTGAGTCCGCGTGTCATCGGTCAATATTGCAATGACAAATGGATACTATGAAAACGCTTGAAATCTTCGGTTCAAGGAAGATTTCACTGCCAAACAGGGAAAGGTCACGTTGTAAGAGCGACACTTTACCAATGGCTTTTATTCACTTATTTCTTAACTGGCATCCAAACGACGCCCAAGAAAATAACGGTAACCAATCCCCACCAAGCGACGCTTGAAGTGTTCGAAAAAAGGCTGTATTGCAGTTCGGCGGGCACCGCGCCATAGGGACCTGCGAGATAGGATTCGGCTTGAATACTAAGTGCTTGTCCACCCGCTTTTAAAGCGGTCAAAGCTTTTGCACCTGTGGCGAGCGCATAGTTGCGGTTGGCAAAGACCTGCAGGCCCAGTGCAATAACGAACAACCCAAAGGCGCTGGTTAAGACTTTCGCCAAAAAGGTTCCTTGATCACCCCGTATCTGGGCGGCCATTCGAAATGCAACCCATAAGACAAAAAAAGTTGCAACGGTAAAAATTCCGTTTTGAATCATTGAAAGGTTTAAGAGCGACAGCGTTTGAAACTGATCCATGATTTATCCAATCTGTTTATAGTAGAAGTTAAGAAGGAAAAGCACTAGGAACACCAACCGTGTTGCCCAAAAGCATTATGGGGCGTAGGGTGGATTTCAGGGGATATAAATTGCGGTTTGGTCAAGGGACCAACCGAATAGTCTGGCCAAAGTGAACGGAATTGTGAAGCGCTGGTGATTGCGAGGAGTTGATCAACAAAAGTGCGTTGTCAACAGACACTCAAAGTGAAAAGTTCGACTCCGTTTAGCAGCGTCAGCTGGTGCGAAAGTTTTCACGCGGTTCACTCAATTCGTTGCATATTGCAACTTTCCACATTATGAGAGAACCACAGTGTATTCGTGTAATAACCGTGTAATTGACAACTCACCTAAAAAGCGCCCTGTAAATACTTGATTTACAAGGTGTTTTTAATATTAAAAACGGGTATTTTTGTATTTCTGCGGACTTAACAGTCCGGCGCTCTACCGACTGAGCTATTGAGGAATATGATCGGTTATCAACAAGCAACGCCCTGTGCATACTAACAATGTATGCCGCCGAGACCGCGTTCTTGTAAGCCGCGGAGTATAGCAAGGTTCATTTAGCGCCCGCCGCGTGGTCGCTGGGGGTAGCCAGGGTACTTATTTCAAACTACCCGACAAAAACTGCGCAAGCCGCTCGCTTTTCGGGTTGGCCAATACCTCACGCGGCAGGCCTTGTTCCTCGATCTGCCCTTTGTGCAAAAAGATCAGTTGGTTCGCCACTTCGCGGGCAAAGCCCATTTCATGGGTTACCACGACCATGGTGCGGCCCTCTTGGGCCAGGGTTTGCATCACGCGCAGCACCTCGGTTACCAGTTCCGGGTCCAGCGCGCTGGTGGGTTCGTCAAACAGCATGACTTCGGGCTCTACCGCCAGCGCCCGCGCAATCGCCACGCGCTGCTGCTGCCCACCGCTCAGGTGTGACGGGTAGCGGTCTTCCATGCCGTGCAGGTCTACGCGTTGCAAATACTTGCGCGCAGTCTCCACCGCTTGCGCGCGGCTGATGCCGAGCACGTGCACTGGCGCTTCGATGATGTTTTGCAGCACCGTCATATGCGCCCATAAATTGAAATGCTGAAACACCATCGCCAGCTTGGTGCGCAGGCGCTGCAGCTGTTTGGGGTCCTGCGCCATGAGTTCACCGTTTTTATCTGGCACCAGCGCCAGCGCTTCGCCCGCCACAGTAATGCGCCCCGCGTTGGGCCGCTCCAGCATATTGATACAGCGCAGCAGCGTACTTTTGCCCGAGCCCGAGCTGCCGATGATGGCAATCACATCGCCCGCGTCCGCCGCCAACGACACGCCGCGCAGCACTTCGTTGCTGCCAAAGCGCTTGTGAATATCTTCGATTTGCAGTTTGCGGGTAACGACGTTCATCGGGGTTTGGGGTATAAATAAATTGCAGTGCGTCAGGGTGGATCAGGCGCCCAGTAATTCGCCGGTCCTAAAGGGCACTGCGCCTGCAATCTTGGCCAACTCGCAACCGCTGGTGACATAACGGTCGCGTATGCGGGCATAGAGCACGCCATCCACGCCTGCACAAACTCGCTCGCTGCAATTGGCAATCGGGTCTATCACTTCGGCCACCAGATCGCCCACTTTCAGGCTGTCGCCCGGCTGGGCCGCAAACACCACCATGCCGGGCGTAGTGGCGTACAAAGTTTCCGACCCAGCCAAAGGCGTGGCCTGGCAGGCCGGGGCGGGCACGGGTGCTACTGGCGCATCGCGCAGCACGCCCAGGCGGCGCAAAAAGTTGGCAATCGCAGCGCCATCTTGCGCCGCTAGCGCGTGCTGCACCTGCGCTTCGCCACGCAGCTCTATGGTGGTGCTGTGACAGCTTTGCGGCAGCGGCGCATCCAGGCCGCGCGCCGCGATCATCTCGGCCAGGCGCCACCACACGCCTGACAGACACTCGTCAAACGGGCTGCTGCCCGAGTTTTTGGCCAGCAAAATCGCCCGGCTTTGCAGGTAGTGCGCCAGCGGCTCCAGGGCACTCCAGCAGGCTTCTTCGCAATAAAAGTGCATCACGGCTTCGCAGTCGCAATGCAGGTCCAGCACATAGTCGGCATCAAATGACAGTTGCAACAAAGTTCGGCGCAGGCTATGCAATTCGGTCTTGGGCGCCCACTGCGTCAGATAGCGCCCCATGGCCTGGCGCACCAGGGCCACGTTGGCCGCAGCATCGTTGCCCAGCGTGGGTAACACTTCATCGGCAATATGCTGCGCAAAGTTCGGGTAATAGCGGTTGAAGTTTTCGCCGCTGTCCAGTTCAAAGCGGCCGGCTGGTTTGTGTTGGACGCGCTGCGCGGACCCAATCGGGTTGGCCATGGGCACCAGCACGACATTGCCCTTAATCTCCCCCGCCGCATCCAGACGCTCCAGCAGCGGCCGTAAATGGTAGGCCGCCAGCATGCCCGGCAGCTCTTCGGCGTGCAGGCTGGCTTGGATATAAATTTTGGGTCCTGTGCCCGGCTGACCGAAATGAAAACTTGTCAGCGTCGTTTGCACGCCCAGGCTGGGCGATAACAGGGGATGGTCTTGGCGTTGCATAGCGTTAGTGCTTTAGGTCTTTTGCGGCCCAAGATACGCCAGAAAATGCCGCTCCGCCAGCCGGAAAATCCCTACCAGCGCGAACGTGGCGATGAGGTAGATACCGGCGGCAAACAAAAAGGCCTCAAAAGGCAGGTAAAACTTGGAATACACCCGGCTGGCTGCCGAGGTGACGTCCAGCATGCTGGGCACGGCGCTGGCCAGGCTGGTGCTTTGCAGCATCATCACCACCTCATTGCTGTAAGCGGGCAGGGTGCGGCGCATGGCGCTGGGCAGCACGATGCGCCACAAAATCGCGACCGACCCCATGCCATAGGCTTGCGCCGCTTCGATTTCGCCCGCACTGGTCTCGCGGATGGCGCCGCCCAGCATCTCGGCGGTGTAAGCGGCGGTGTTCAGGCTAAAGGCCAGCAGGGCGCAAAAAAACGGCTCTTTGAAATAGGTCCAGGGCCACATATCGTCCCATCGCGTCTGAATCCACTCTAGCTGGCCCAGACCGTAATAAATCAGGTACACCTGAATCAGCAGCGGCGTGCCACGCACGACATAGGTGTAGGTACCCACCACGGCGCGCAGCACGCGCCAGCGGCTGGTCAGCGCCAGAGCAAACACCAGTGCCAGTACTGCGCCTATAGCCAGACTGGCCAGCAACAGATGCAGCGTCGTCAGGATGCCTTGCCCATAAAGCGCCAGGTTTTGAGGCTGAAAGATCACGTCCCACTTCATGGCGCGGGGCTCCGGGTGAATGTGCGGGACTGCGACATTGCGGACTTAATGTAGTTGCGCACGCCGTGTGCCCAAGCTGTAATGGTCATTGGCTTTGCGCAGTACCCACAAAGAGGCACTGGTGAACACCAAAAACAAGGCCGCTGTAAATAGAAAAAATGCAAAAGGCGAGCGCGTAGCCGCGCTGGCTTGTTTGGACAAATAGGTCATTTCCTGCAAGCCGATCAGGCTGACCAGCGCGGTGGACTTGATCAGCACCAGCCAATTATTGGTAAAGCCGGGCAGGGCGTAGCGCACCATTTGCGGCGCGATGATGCGTAAAAACGTTTGCGTGCGGCCCATGCCAAAAGCCAGCGCCGCCTCCGACTGGCCGGGCGGTATGGCCAAAATCGCCCCCCTAAAGGTCTCGGTCATGTAGGCGCCGTAAATAAAGCCTAGGGTCATCACCCCTGCCACAAAGGGGTTGATATCCACCGAGCTCTTGCTGCCCACGGCCGCGACCAAGTAATTGAGGCCCATGGTGCCGCCGTAAAACACCAGCAGCATCAGCACCAAATCCGGAATGCCGCGGATCACCGTCGTGTAAACGGTGCCCGCGGCCACGGCCAGCCTGTTCGTGGACAAGCGCGCCGCTGCCCCCAGCAACCCAAAGACCGCGGCCAGAACTAAAGA
Organism: Comamonadaceae bacterium; assembly: GCA_947478935.1. Taxonomy (GTDB): domain Bacteria; phylum Pseudomonadota; class Gammaproteobacteria; order Burkholderiales; family Burkholderiaceae_C; genus Allorhodoferax. The sequence goes on along the minus strand of CANJXV010000130.1, from coordinate 1,960 downwards.
GGCCAGCGATACCGCCACCGTCATCAGGGAGCCTTGCAAAATGCTGAAGTAGTACGCGTTCATCGACGTACAGTGTGCCGCGAAAAAGCCCCGGTCCTAGGGCATGGCGGGAGAAATAGGCAAAAAAAACGGCACACCGGAGGGCCTGGTGTGCCGATGGGTGCCATCTGGGCGCCGAAAAGGCGCCAGTGCACAGGGCTTTGCGGCCCTAAGGGCCTTTACTCGCCATAGACATCGATATTGAACTTGGCAAAGTATTTGTCGTTCAAAGTTTTGTAGCTGCCGTTGCTGCGGATCGTTTTGATGGCGGCGTTCAGCTCGGCTTTGAGCGCGTCCTCGCCTTTGCGCAGCGCGATGCCGGCACCATAGCCAAAGTACTTAGGCTCTTTCAGGTCCGGGCCGGCCAGGGCGTATTTTTCGCCTTCGGGCTTGCTCAGGAATCCGCCGGTCACTTCCATAAAGTCAGCCACGGTACCATCCAATCGACCCGATTTAATGTCCAGATAGACCTGATCCTGCGCTTCGTACGAGCTCACTACCACGCCGGCAGTTTTAAGTTCGCCCATGGCATAGGCTTCCTGGGTAGAGCCCTTGAGCACACCGATTTTCTTACCCTTGATAGAGGCCGGATCGGTGTACTTCACCGTTTTCTTTAGCACGATACGGCTGGGGGTGTTGTAGTACTTGTCGGTGAAATCGACTTCCTTCATGCGGTCGTCGGTAATGGACATAGAGCTAATGATGACATCGTATTTTTTGGCGTTCAGACCAGGGATCATGCTGTCCCAGACTTGTTCTACGAACACGCATTTGCGTTTGATTTGCTCGCACAGGGCGTTGGCAACGTCCACGTCAAAACCGGTAGGCTGGCCATCGGCGGTTTTGAAGGTAAAGGGCTCGTAGGTCGGGTCAATAGCAACTTTCAGTTCAGCCGGTGCGGCTGCGGCAGGTGCGGACGCAGCCGGTGCCGGTGCTTCTTCTTTTTTGCCGCAAGCGGCCAGCAGAGACAGGACGGCGAGGCCCAGTAACAGTTTTTTCATGGAACAACCTTTGAATGATAAGGACATCCCCCGGAAGGGGCAGCACCGGGGACCGACTTTGATTCTAGGTGCAAAGCTAAAATCCGCCGATGAATGCCCCCCTGGACGTATCCCACTTTGCACGCGACGCCAAGCCGCTAGGCAGTTACCGCAAATACTGGGCCTCGCGCTTTGGTACCGCACCCTTGTTGCCCATGAGCCGTGCCGAGATGGACAAGCTGGGTTGGGACAGCTGCGACATTGTCCTGGTCACCGGCGATGCGTATGTGGACCATCCCAGCTTCGGCATGGCAGTCATAGGCCGCATGCTCGAGGCTCAGGGCTTTCGCGTAGGCATCATTGCTCAGCCGGACTGGAACAGTGCGGCGCCCTTCAGGGCCTTGGGAAAACCCAATCTTTTTTGGGGCGTTACCAGCGGCAATATGGACTCCATGATTAACCGTTACACCGCCGATCGCAAGATCCGCAGTGACGACGCCTACACGCCGGGTGACATTGGCGGCAAGCGCCCCGACCGCGCGGCCATTGTTTATAGCCAACGCTGCCGCGAAGCTTTCAAAGACGTACCCATTGTTTTAGGTGGCATCGAAGGCAGTTTGCGCCGTATCGCGCATTACGATTATTGGAGCGACAAAGTGCGTCGCTCGATTGTGGTGGACGCTAAATGCGATCTGCTGCTCTATGGCAATGCCGAGCGTGCCATTGTTGAAATCGCGCACCGTCTGGCAGCGCGCGAGCCGGTGCAATCCATTACCGATGTGCGCGGCACCGCGTTTGTGCGCCGCCCCGATGACCCCAGTGGCAAAGACTGGATCGAAATCGATTCAAGCAGCGTGGACTTGCCGGGCCGGGTGGAGGCGCACTACAACCCCTATATGACCACGTCCGAGCTGGCCATCGAAAACGGCGCCACGTGCGCC
>CANJXV010000129.1 GCA_947478935.1 Comamonadaceae bacterium | reverse complement strand
GCAGAGCGCGACGGCCAGCTCGTCAGCCTCAATCAAACGGTTGCTGAGCGCGACGGCCAGCTCGTCAGTCTCAATCAAACGGTTGCAGAGCGCGACGGTCAGCTCGTCAGCCTCAATCAAACGGTTGCAGAGCGCGACGGCCAGCTCGTCAGCCTGTGCCAAGCCGTCAGTGAGCGGGATAGGTACATAAACGAAATCTTAAAATCCAAATCCTGGTTGCTTACTAAACCGTTACGCTACTTACGTCGTAACTTGCTATCAAGACCGAATGCAACGGCCCGTAAATATCTATCTGATGGTGCCCGCCAAGTTTGGCGTAATCTGCCGCTTAAATTGCAAAACAAGCAAATGCTTAGGCATTTGGCATTCAGTAATTGGCCGATTTTTTTTAAGCACACCCAAGCTTATAAAAGTTGGGTTAGTTTCCAATCTTCTATTGTCAGCAGAACTTATTCCACATACGGCGGAAAATTGGCAGTTGAGCCAACCGATCAGTATGTGCCCCTACTCAAAGCCTCACCCCTTGAGTGCAAGGCTGTTAAATTCATCTGTTTTTACCTGCCACAATTTCACGCAATCCCCGAAAACAACGAATGGTGGGGAGAGGGTTTCACTGAATGGGTGAATGTACAACCCGCGCAGCCGCAGTTTATGGAGCACTATCAGCCGCATGTGCCGGGAGAGCTTGGCTATTACAACTTGCTCGATCCAGCCATACAACGACGGCAAGTTGAACTGGCCAAACTCTATGGAGTGGAAGGCTTTTGTTTTTATTTTTACTGGTTCGGTGGCAAGCGACTGCTGGAAGCACCGATCCAGAATTATTTGAACGATAAAAACCTTGATCTGCCGTTTTGTCTTTGTTGGGCTAATGAGAACTGGAGCCGCCGATGGGATGGCCTCGACAAAGAGATTCTCGTTGCGCAGCGGCATTCCGCCGAAGATGACCTTTTATTCATCGAACATGTGGCTCATTACATGCGGGATCCGCGTTACATCCGTATTGACGGAAAGCCGCTACTTTTGGTTTATCGCCCAAGCCTTTTGCCCTCGGCCTTAAAGACAGCAACGCGGTGGCGAGAATGGTGTTTAGCCAACGGTATTGGCGAAATTTTTCTCGCTTACACACAATCTTTTGAGATTGCAGATCCTGCGGAATATGGCTTCGATGCTGCTATCGAGTTCCCTCCAAATAACTCTGCCCCTCCCGATGTTACGAACAGTGTTTCGCCATTGACGAAGGACTTTGGCGGCATCGTCTATGACTGGAGGGTTTTTGTAGATCGCAGTGAGAACTACAAGAAACAGACTTATACGCTGTTTCGCAGCGTGTGCCCTTCTTGGGACAATACTGCGCGCCGAAAAAACGGTGGAACGGTCTTTCTGAATAGTTCGCCAGCTCTATTTCAGCGTTGGTTGGAGAACGCGATCCGCGATACACAGGCAAACCATTCCAACCCGGAGGAACGTCTAATATTTGTAAACGCCTGGAACGAGTGGGCCGAGGGCGCGCATCTAGAACCCGACGCTCGTTACGGCTATGCTTGGCTGCAGGCGATACGCAATGCGCTTGAAGTGCAAAATACCTTGGCGCAACGCCAAATCCTGATCGTGACTCATGATTGTCATCCGCATGGCGCCCAGTTCCTAGTCCTAGAGATGACTAGGCAACTTGTTCGCAATGGCTATCAGCCGGCGATTGTCGCGCTTGATGGAGGTAAACTTCAGGCCGAATTCGCTCAACTCGGCCCCATGCTGGTGCTCAATTCGTCTGGAGCGGCGGCGCTAGATACTTTCCTTCATAAAGTACGCAATCGCGGTTGCGTGGATGCTATCACTAGCACTGTGGTGAGCGGCAGTATTCTGCCAACACTGAAAAAACAAGGTTTTCGCATTCTCAGCCTCATTCACGAGCTGCCCGGCGTTATTCGCGCCATGAAGCAGGAAAAAAATGCTATGTGCATCGCAGAACTCGCTGATAAGGTCGTCTTTCCCGCAGATTTGGTGCGTGATCAGTACGAGACAATCGCCCCCGTAAGTGCAGAAAAGGCCGTTGTTCGGGCGCAGGGGTTGCTGCGAAAAAACCCATATTTAGGCAGAAACCAGGAAGCGCACCGCGCGGTTTGCCAGCGGCATGGTTTGTCGGACGATACACGGATCGTTTTGAATATCGGTTTTCTTGATCATCGCAAGGGGCCAGACCTCTTTGTGGAGATTGCTGCATGCATCTGCGAGCACAGTAAAGACACGGTGTTTATCTGGGTCGGCCATGCCGATCCAGAGATGGAGAAAAAAGTAAGGTCTCAAATCGAAAGTCTTGGCCTGCAAAAACAGGTACTGCTCGCTGGATTCAACGCTGAACCATTCGATTATTACGCAGCGGCATCGGTCTATGCACTGACGTCTCGTGAAGACCCGTTCCCTAATGTCGTACTCGAATCTATTTCGGCGGGCGTGCCAGTTGTCGCATTTGAAGGAACCACAGGAGCCGCAGAGTTCATTGTTCAGCAAGGCGGGCTGCTTGCTCGTTATCTAGATGTCAAAGACTTTGCCGCCAATCTTGAAGAGTTGCTTAATCGCAAGAGGAAACTCCAGTCCCCGCCGGATCTTTCACTGCAACGTTACATTCTTGACCTCCTGCATCATTTGAACGGGTTGCTACGAGTTTCGGTCATTGTTCCCAACTACAACTACGCCCAACTGATCGAAAACCGGATTGATTCAATTCGCGCACAGGCGTACCCTATTTATGAACTTATTATATTAGATGATGCTTCGATTGACGATAGTGTGGCCTGCATTGAAGGCTATTTGCGCAAGACGCAACTCGATGCGCAACTTCATGTAAATGATGCTAATTCCGGGTCGGTATTTCGGCAGTGGGTGAAAGGTGCGCACCTTGCCACAGGTGATCTTGTGTGGATCGCCGAGGCGGACGACATTGCGGATTCTGACTTTCTCGCGACCTTAGTGCCCGCATTCACCCATGAAAATGTCGTACTCGCGTTCTGCCAATCTAGGCAGATAGACGAAAATGGCTATGTCATCGCAGACGATTATCTCGCCTACACCGCCGATATCTCCGAGCGATGGCGCAATGACCACTTTGGCGAAGGCTTGGATACAATTCGAGCCTACTTTTCAATTAAGAACGTCATTCCTAACGTCAGCGCCGTTCTTTTCAACCGCCAGGCTTTGTTAAAAGCCTTGGAAGAAGTAGGTGACGAACTTTTTGACTATCGCGTAGCGGGCGACTGGTTGGTCTACCTTCATGTCCTCGTACAGGGGCGGCTCTATTTCAAGGCAAAATCGATTAATAGCCACCGCCGCCACTCGCAAAGCGTTACAACCTTTACTGCACCGGAAAACCACTTGGCTGAAGTTGCAGATTTGCAGTCGATCGCACAGCGAATTGCCCAGCCTGAAGCGAATGTCCTTGTCCAGTCGAGGGAGTACCTCAAATGGTTGCGCGAGCACTTCAAGCTCGACAACTTTCCTATTGACAGGAGGAGTGATGCAACGAACCACACCCCATAGGCGAGCTGTGATCTTGGGAGCCGGCGGCTTCATTGGAATCAATCTCGCGCATGCTCTTGCTAAAGACGGCTGCGAACTCATTTGCTTTGACCGGTTCCAATGCCATTATTGGCCCACTAACGTCAAGGCTATTGTGGGTGACTTTTCCCAGTTGCCTGAGGAATTGCTTGCCGTTCTCGATGATGCCGCGGTGTACCACCTTGTCAGTTCATGTCGCCCCCACCAGCACACAGAAACTGCAGCAGACGAAGTTGTTGCCGATGTATCTTCGACGCTACGTTATCTCGAATATACTCGTCACAAAAATATCCGATGGGTTTTTGTATCTTCCGGCGGTACCGTATATGGACCAAACGCTTCTTGCCCAACAACGGAAGACGCACAGACCAACCCGATCTGTTCATATGGCCTTATAAAGCTAGCGCTAGAAAAATATTTCGCCCTGTACAAGAAATTGCATGAAACAGACTTTGTAGTGGCTCGCGTCTCGAATCCGTACGGGCCTTGGCAGGACCCATCGAGTGGCCAAGGGGTCATTGCCGCCTTGGTATATAAAGCGTTGGCTGTGCAGGCAGTCGAAATCTGGGGCGATGGCGAAAACGTTAGGGATTATGTTTACATTGATGACGCAGTCCGTGGCCTTATGGATTTAGCCAAGCATGGAGAGAGTGGGGAGATTTACAACGTGAGCAGCGGTGTCGGTACAACCATCAACGATTTAATACAAGTCATAAGACACACACTCGGTATACAGCTCAATACAAACTGCGTTGCTGCACGAATATTCGATGTCCGTAAAAGCGTTCTCTCAAGTAACAAGCTACAAAGCTTAACGGGGTGGAGCCCAAACACTTGTCTAGGTGATGGAGTTAAAGCAACCGCTGACTGGCTATCTAAAAAGTGGTGACGATATGAATATAATGAAATTTATCAAGAAAGCGAAGGATTCGATGATAGGACAAGATGAATGGTTCAAAACCATATGTCAAAGCTACAGTAGCCCGCCGGTCTATCTGGGAGGGCAAAAACTCCCTGCATTTCCGTCCGACACGATTCAAACTAACACCACAGGACAGGCAGGGGTTAAGACGCTTAAAGAGGGGTTTGTCTTTTACCAAGACTGCGTGGAAACATTTTTAGCATTAGGTCACCCCATAAGATCCGATGCAAAACTAATGGATTTCGGAATAGGCTGGGGGCGAATTGCCCGGTTTTTCCTGCGCGAATTACCACTATCGAATATCTATGGCGTTGATGTCGTGAGTGAGTTCGTGGATATTTGCAAGGAAACATTCAATAGCGACAACTTTTTTGTCTCGACACCGTTTCCTCCAACCACAATCCCCGCCAATTCTTTCGACTATGTTGTTGGATATTCAGTTTTCTCTCATCTATCAGAAAAAGCATGCAAACAATGGATGCAAGAATTTCATCGAATTACGAAGCCGGGCGCATTGGTCGCGGTGACGACACGAGGACGCCCGTTCTTTGACTACTGTGAGTCACTCAAAGGCAAAGGATTGGGTGGATATTCTGATGCCCTATCAGTGATGTTTACTGACTTTGAAGGGGCTAGAAAACAATATGACCTAGGAGAATTTGTCCATTCAAATGCCAATGGCGTAACCGGTGGGGGAGCGATGACTTCGGAGTTCTACGGTGAAACATTCATCCCCGAGCAATATGCAAGAAACGCCTATTCAGATATTTTTACATTGGAGCGTTTCTTATTCGACCCAACGAGGCAGTCGCATCCCATTTTATTTTTCAGAAGAAATAAATGAAAATAATAATCATGTTGCTATTAGCGTTTTTATTTATAGTGCTCTTTGGGCGGTGTGATAGGTACGAAACCATACAGCCGCCAGGAGCTATTGCACCAAAATCATCCCCCGTCCAAGCCCTGATGCCGACTATCAGTATCGATAAGACGCGAGCGTTGTTCGACCTTGCTACTAAGATAGATGTTGGCAACAAGACCGGCCTGTTTGAATTGCGTAAAGAAGGTATATTAATACATCCCGGTGAGACAAGTCCTACACAGGTTTCTTTCAAACTATCGCGTAGTTATCAGAAACTGATTATTAGATCATTTATTGCCACCTTGCCTGCCGATGCGATTGCGGTAAAAGAAGCTGGAACTGTGGGTGTAGAATTTCTGTTCGATGGGAAATCCGAAGGAAGATTTCTTGTAGATCGTGACTCTACCTACATCAAGACACTTGATCTGACTAACGTCGATATTTTGACAGTGGTAGTTGATAACAGCGATGATAAACCTTGGTTCGATTGGCTCATACTTGCCGTAGTGGATTTATAATGGGTAGTGAAACGACAAAACTAGCTGGTGGGGCTAGCCATCTCGCAGGTATCCATGCTTTACGTGGAATTGCTGCACTCATGGTGTTCTGCTTTCACCTGCATTATGTGGGCTTGATACCGCTCCCAAAATCGTGGGGTTTAATAGCATCGCGTGGTGGGCTGGGTGTGGAATTATTTTTTGTCCTGAGTGCATTTTCACTACTTTATTCGAATCAAAAAAATGTGCGCTCTGGTGATACGTCGTGGATATTAAATTACATAATTAAGCGATTTTTTCGTATTGCACCATTATTTTACGCAATGTTAATCGTGCATTGTTTTTTAATTCTGTATGTATTTAATGGCAAGCTCGATATCCAACGCATCATTATGAGTGTGTTGTTTATTTTCAACTTCGCACCGAAGGAGGCAGAGGGAATCGTTTGGGCAAGTTGGAGCATTGGCGTAGAAATGGTGTTTTATGCTTTTCTTCCCCTCATCATGGTGTCAGTGAGATCATTGCGATCTGCAGTTGTGTTGTGGCTCGTGGCTGTGCTGGCGAGTTACATTTATCGTCGAGTTTTGGAGGCGGACACTGGGATTTCTCCGGGTTATCAACACTACGCATTCATGTCGCAGCTGGGTGTGTTCTGCGGTGGAGTTTTGGGATACTGGATGTTTGACAAGATCAAATCTTCAAACGAATTAGTTCGCCGTAAACTTTGGTGGCTTGTTGTTGCGATTGGTCCGATAGCGGCGATACTTTTGCTGTCAGACTTTACTAATATTTTAGTAGCCCCTGGTCGACCGGATACCCAACTTTGGGGGCTTACTTTTGGATTTATTGCTGTCCTGACTGCCATCAGTACAAAACAATGGATGGCACATCCAGTGTTGCAGTATTTTGGAGAACGGAGTTATAGCATATATTTAACACACGCAGTTGTTATCTATTTAATGGGGCCGCTAATTCGTCGGCTTTATGAGTTTTCCTACTCATTGTTAGGTGGTTACGGGTTTGTAGTGTGTGCGCTAGCAGTTTTGGCTCCAACACTACTGGTATCAGAAATCACGTACCGATATTTAGAAGTCCCCGGTATTGTCCTTGGAAAGCGTTTTGCATCAGCACACCTTGCGTCCAAAGAATGAAGTATTGCGTAATGTATTAATTTTGAAGTAGAAGTCCTTAATATGACAGGAGACCTCGATAAAGGACCACCGCTTATGAGAAACTAACCCAAGCCCAACAGGGCCAGAAGGAGTTTCGAATGAAGCGTGCATTCACAAGGAAGCGTCACCGACCAGAAGAGATCGTGGCGAAGTTGAGAGAAGTTGACGAGG
>CANJXV010000128.1 GCA_947478935.1 Comamonadaceae bacterium | reverse complement strand
TATCCAGCGTGTCTTTGAGCAAGCTGCCTTCGGGGATTTCGCGCAGCAAGGCATGGGCCAGGCTGTCTACGGTGTGGTCGCCGGTGCGGCGCACGATGTGGTGGGCGTTGATCTCGTTAGGGTGTTGCACTCCGGCGGCTTGCACCAATTCTTTAAGGGCGTGCAAAGTGTTTTGGTGGAAGTGGTAGACGCGCTCGGCCTTGTCGCCCACCACCAGCGCTTGCTGGCGTAGCGGGTCTTGCGTAGTCACTCCGGTGGGGCAGTGGCCGGTGTGGCAGGTTTGCGCCTGGATGCAGCCGATGGCGAACATAAAGCCGCGCGCGCTATTGCACCAGTTGGCGCCTAGCGCCATCAAACGCGCAACGTCAAAAGCGCTGACCACTTTGCCGGCGCAGCCGATCATGATTTGCGAGCGCAGCCCGGCGCCTCGCAGACTGTTGTGCACCAAGATCAAGCCCTCTTGCAATGGCGAACCAACGTGGTCGATAAATTCCAGCGGCGCGGCGCCGGTGCCGCCTTCGGTGCCATCGACCACGATGAAGTCCGGCGTGATCCCGGTTTGCAGCATGGCCTTGACCATGGCAAACCATTCCCAAGGGTGGCCGATACACAGCTTGAAACCCGTGGGTTTGCCACCCGAGAGCTCGCGCAAGCGGGCCACAAAATGCATCAGCTCGGTTGGCGTGCCAAACGCGCTGTGCGAAGCGGGCGAGACGCAGTCAACACCCACTGGCACGCCGCGCGCCTCGGCGATTTCCGGCGTGACCTTGGGGCCGGGCAGCACGCCGCCGTGGCCGGGCTTGGCGCCCTGGCTGAGCTTGATCTCGATCATCTTGACCTGCGGGTCGCGCGCATTGGTCTTGAATTTCTCGGCGCTAAAGGTGCCGTCGTCATTGCGGCAACCGAAGTAGCCGGAGGCCACTTCCCAGATCAGGTCGCCGCCGTGTTTGCGGTGGTGTACCGAGATCGAGCCTTCACCGGTGTCGTGCGCAAAACCACCGCGCTTGGCACCGGCATTGAGCGCGCTGATGGCATTGGCGCTGAGCGCGCCAAAGCTCATGGCCGAGATATTGAACACGCTGGCGCTATAAGGCTGCGCGGTGTGCGGCCCGATGGTGATACGAAAGTCGTGCGAGGCGAGCGTGCTGGGCGCTACCGAATGCGTCATCCACTCATGCCCGGTGGCGTGCGTATCGAGCTGGGTGCCGAAAGGCCGCTTGTCCGAATCGCCCTTGGCGCGCTGATAGACCAGCGAGCGCTGCGCGCGGGAAAAAGGCGTTGCCTCGTTGTCGCTCTCGATGAAGTATTGCCGGATTTCGGGCCGGATAAATTCCAGCAAAAACCGCATATGCCCAATGACTGGGTAATTGCGCAAAACAGCGCGCTTGGTTTGCAGCAAGTCGTGAAAACCGGTGCCCACTAGATAGGCAAACACTAGCACCGGGAGCACATGTCCTCCGCCGACCCAGACCAGCAAAGACAGCAACAAACCGATAACGCACAGCGTAAACGCCAGATAGCGCATAGGGAACACAGCATGAAAGAAATTCAGCACGGCAGTGGCTCCTCGTCAAACGCCTGGCGGCACGCCTCCCTGCCCGAACCATACCACCAGCGCCAGACTGGCCATGGTGGCGGCGATGATGCCGTTCAGCACCTGCCAGGCCAGGGGCCGGGCAAACACCGGGCGCAGCAAGCGCGCGCCAAATCCCAAGGCGGCAAACCAGCACAGGCTGGCGCTGGCCGCCCCCAAGGCAAACCACCAGCGCCCGTCCTCGCCGCGCTGCGTCGCCACAGCGCCCAGAAGCACCACCGTGTCTAAATACACATGCGGGTTGAGAAAGGTAAAACCAAAACAGGTAGCTAATGCGGCGAGTAAAGACAGGCCCGGCGCATCGAGCGGCAACAAAGCCGCAGGGCGCAGCGCACGCCGCGCGGCAAACAGCGCATAGGCTGCCAAAAAAGCTGTGCCGCCGATGCGCGCTACTTCCAAAGCCAACGGGTATTGCAGCACCAGCGCGCCGCCCCCGGCAACACCCACCAAGATGAGCAGCGCATCCGACAGCGCGCAAAAAACCACCAGCGACAACACATGCTCGCGCAGGATGCCTTGGCGCAAAACAAACGCGTTTTGCGAACCGATGGCCACAATCAAAGCCAGGCTGGTAGCAAAGCCTGCAAGCGCGTCATTCATGCATTCAGTGCTTTGTATTGCGGAGTCTTTCGCAAATCCTGATTCAACCCGCAGGCGCCGCTTGCACCAAGCTCAGCAGCACCTCTAGGCTGTGCTGCACCGTGGAGCTGCGCACTTGAGCGCGGTCGCCATCAAAGCGCTGGATTTCGCTGCGCACACCTTGGGGCGTGGCCCAGGCAAACCAGACGGTGCCCACCGGCTTATCGGCACTGCCGCCACCCGGCCCGGCAACCCCAGTAACGGCTAGCGCGCACTGCGCTTTGGAGTGCTGCAAAGCGCCTTGGGCCATCGCGCGGGCCACCGGCTCGCTGACGGCGCCGTAGCGGGCAATCAAGGCCGCATCGACACCCAACAGCTCGGTCTTGGCGGCATTGGAATAGCTCACAAAGCCGCGCTCTAGCCAATTGCTCGAACCGGCCAAGTCGGTACAGGCACCGGCAATCAATCCGCCGGTGCAGCTCTCCGCCGTGGCCAGCATCCAGCCGCGTGCCAGCAGCGCAGTGGCCAGGTCTTCTACCAGGCGCGCCATACCGCCATTACCAGCAGAGTGCAGCCCGCAGCCACCAGGTCGTCGAGCATGATGCCCCAACCGGCTTTGGCCCAAGGCCAGCGCTCGATGTCTACATCGATGCCATGGAAAAGCGCATCGGCCCAGCCCACCGGGCCGGGCTTGACCGCATCAAAAAAACGAAACAACAAAAACGCCGCCGCTTGCGCCGCAAAGCTGCCCGGCGTCACCAGCCAAAGCACCAACCAAAAGGCCACCACCTCGTCCCACACAATGCTGCCGGGGTCTAGCACGCCCATGTTGCGCGCGGTGACGGCACAGGCCCACCAACCCAGCAGCGTGCAAGCCAGCAGCGTGTAGCCCCACAGCACATCGCTCATCCAGGGCGTAAGGCACCAAAACGTGAGCCAGGCCCAAAGCGTGCCACTGGTACCCGGCGCAATACGAGACAGGCCCGAACCAAAGCCCAGCGCAAACACATGGGCCGGATGCGACAACATAAAGGCTGGGGTAGGTCGCGCTGCAAAGCGGCTAGCGCCCGCGCCCGCGGGGTACAAAGTTTCAGGTGCGGGCATGGGCTAAGAAAAAGGCCTTAAGTAGGCCGATTAGGGCAAGGTGGCCAAGTAGGTTTCCAACTGTGCAAAGGTGCCATTCCAGCCTTGCTGCATGCTCTCGTGGTTGGCGTCAAAAGTGGCTGTCTCATCGGGCGTGGCTTCAAAGGGAAGCCATTCCAGTTGCAAGCTACTGCCGCTGCCTTCTTCGCTTAAGGTACTGGTGGCCATCGTGCGCAGCGGCCAGCCCGGGGACATGGGGTGGCGGGTCACACCGCCTTCGTGGTCGGAAAAATGTTGCACCACAGAAAGGCGCCGTGGCGCGTCTATGCCCAAAAATTCCCACTTTCCCCACATTTGCGTGCCATCGGGGGCTTGCAGCGCATGCAAAAACGCACCGCCCACCCGAAACTCCATGTCGTAAGCCGGCATGGTGAAACCTTGCGGCCCGAACCATTTGGACAAATGCTCGGGTTGGGTGTAAACCGCCCATAAGGTGTCGCGCGAGACTTTGAAACTATGCGAAATACGAAATGGCTTGGACATGGTGTTTCCTTCCAACAATGTTTATAACAATCCACCGGCAGCAGGGAAATGGTCAAAAGAGGCGAAATCATGGGCCATTGCATAGCCCTGGGCATCGACCAATCGCAAGCCCGGCGCGGCCTCTATGGTAGCGATACGGGTGAGCGGCAGTTGCAAGCTGCCCGCCAGCGCGGCCAATGCGCTGCGCTGCGCTGCCGGTGCGGTAAACACCAGCTCGTAATCATCGCCTCCGGCCAGCACGCATTGCAGCGCGATGCGCGCACCGTAGGCATTGTCGAATTGCGCTGCGCCACCGGCATAGGCCTGGCGTGCAGCCAGCAGCGGCAAGACCTTGTCTAACTCCACCCGCGCGCCGCAGTGCGAGCGCGCCAGGATATGGCCCAGGTCGCCTAGCAAGCCATCGCTGACATCGGCACAGGCGCTGGCGATGCCGCGCAAGGCCAGTCCCAATGCCACGCGCGGCGTAGGTTGCTCTAGACGTGTACGCGCTGCCTGCATCATGTCGGCTGGCAGCGTGATGCGCCCCTGCAAAGCCAGCAAAGCCAGCGCTGCATCACCCACACTGCCGCTGACGTATACGTCGTCTCCTGCCTGCGCACCGCTGCGCAGCAAAGCGCGCGTAGGTACGGGCCGTGCCGCAGTATCGGCAGGTACTTCGCCAAACACGGTGATACAAATTGTCAAAGGCCCGCGCGTGGTGTCACCGCCGATCAGTTCACAATTATGCGCATCGGCTAAGGCCAACAAGCCTCGGGAAAAGGGTTCTAGCCACGCGTCCTCGGCATTGGGCAATGCCAGCGCCAAGCTAAACGCCAGCGGGCGGGCGCCACATGCGGCCAAATCGCTCAGGTTCACCGCCAGGGATTTATGTCCGAGCAAGTAAGGGTCCACATCCGAAAAAAAGTGCCGGCCTGCGACCAGCATATCGGTGGAAACGGCGAGCTGCATACCCGGCGCAGTTTGCAGCAGCGCGCAATCGTCGCCTACGCCCATCACGGCTTGGCGCGCGGGGCGCGTGAAATAGCGCGCGATCAGTTCAAACTCGCCCGGCACGCGGCGCCTTAATGCAAAGTGCGAGCACCACTGCCCGGCCCGGCGCTCAATGCGTCGAGCACAAACATGGGAATGTCTACTTCAAATTTTTCGCCGTCCTCGGCGACGCAAAAATAACTGCCGTGCATGGTGCCGGTGGGCGTACGCAGTCGCGTGCCACTGGTGTACTCAAACGCTTCGCCTGGTTGCAGCAAAGGCTGCTGCCCGATGACGCCCAAGCCTTTTACTTTCTCAGTGTGGCCGTTAGCATCGTTGACATTCCAGGTGCGCGAAATGAGCTGCGCCGCCACCTTGCCGGTGTTGGTAATAGTGATGGTGTACGCAAACACATACAAAGCGTTTTGAGGCGCCGACTGCTGCGGCAGGTACTGCGGGAACACTTCTACGCGGAACTGGTATGCGGAACTGGTTTTGGACATGGCCGGATGCTAACGCGCAAAATCGAGTATGTTTCACCCCAGAGCCTGAATAAACCCCACTTTTCAAAGCATAAGCGACTGTCACCATGAATTTCCGGATTGCCCCCTCGATTTTGTCCGCCGACTTTGCCCGCCTGGGCGAAGAGGTGAAAAACGTGATCGCCGCCGGTGCCGACTGGATCCACTTTGACGTGATGGATAACCATTACGTGCCCAACCTCACCTTCGGGCCCATGATTTGCCAGGCGCTCAAGCCGTATGCACACACGGCTGCGGGCACACCGATACCGATCGACGTCCACCTGATGATTTCGCCGGTCGATGCACTGGCCGCCGCCTTTGCCGACGCGGGAGCCGATCTGGTCAGCTTTCACCCGGATGCCTCGGGCCATGTGCACCGTAGCATCCAGGCCTTGAAATCCAAAGGCGTGAAAGCCGGGCTGGTGTTCAACCCGGCCGAACCGCTGGACGTGCTGGACTGGGTGATCGAGGACATCGATTTGATTCTGATCATGAGCGTGAACCCGGGCTTTGGCGGCCAGAGCTTTATCGATTCGGCGCTGCGCAAAATTGCCGATGTGCGCAAGCGCATAGACGCGTGCGGCAAAGACATACGACTAGAAGTCGACGGCGGCATCAAGACCGACAACATCCGCCTTGTGGCCGACGCCGGTGCCGATACTTTTGTGGCGGGCAGCGCGATCTTCGGCAAACCCGACTACAAAGCGGTTATCGACCAAATGCGCAGCGCGCTGGCTAGTTAATGCGGCAGGCCAAGCTCAAACGGCCATGGATTGCCAAGGCCTGCGGCCTAGCAATGACGGCTTTTCTGCTGCGATGATGATCGCTTGCGCGGCGCGGTGTCAGTCAATGGCCACACACAAGCTCGCGCGGGCTTAGCGAACCAGTTGGTTCATCTGAATGATGGGCAGCAACACGGCCAGCACGATGAGCATCACCACCAGGCCCATAAAAACGATCAGCAAGGGTTCAAGCAGTGTGGCCAGCTGCATGGCACGACGCTGCACTTCGCTGCTGAGTTGGCTCGCGGCGCGTTGCAGCATCAGTGGCAATTGACCGGTTTGCTCACCAAGGCGCGCAAACATAGACAACAAACCGGGAAAGCGCTTTTTCTGCGCCAACGCCGAGGCTAGAGGCGCGCCTTCGCGCACGGCCACCAAAGCGTCTTGTGCATCGCGGCGCATGGCTTGGTTGCTCAAGGTGTCAGATGCCGCTTGCAAGGCTTTGAGAATCGGCACGCCCGCGGCTGCCAGCATCGCCAGCGTACTGGCAAAGCGGGCTGCGTTATAGCTGCGCGACAGCCGCCCGATGATGGGCAAGCCCAGCCAGGCGGCGTCAAAGCGGTAGCGCAACTCGGGCTCGCGCAACGCCCAACGCGCCGCTGCGATACCCACTAACACCCCACTGAGCATCAGCCAACCGTAGCTGCGCACCACATCGCTAATGCCCAGCATCAGCACGGTCAAAAAAGGCAATGTGCGTTTGCTACCGGCAAACACACTAGCTACTTGCGGCACCACATAGGTGACCAAAAATAAGACGATGGCCAAGGCCACTAAACTGACGATGGCGGGGTATAAAGCGGCGCCCAAGAGCTTGGCGTTGAGCACTTGCTGGTCTTCCAAGTCTTGCGCCAGATGCTCCAGCACCAGCCCCAAATTACCGCTTTGCTCGCCTGCGCCGACGACCGCAACATAGATCGCGGAGAACTCGCGCGGGTGCTGTACCAGCGCGCGCGCAAAGGTACTGCCGCTGTTGACCTCTGCGCGTAAATCAGCCACTAAATTGCGCTCGGCATCGCTTTCGGATTCGCTGCTGAGTGAGGCCAGCGCGCGCTCCAGCGGCAAGCCCGAGACCACCAAACCTGCCAGTTGGCGCGTCCACACCGC